>MDJN01000136.1 GCA_001995005.1 Candidatus Parepulonipiscium sp. PG-Nun2H_MBin03
AAGAAACAAGTCAAGAGGCAATAAAACATCTTAAAAAGCGTGGAATAAAAAATATAGTAATGCTTACTGGTGATAAAAAAGATATAGCTCAAGACATCGGAAAAAAGGTAGGCGTTGATAAGGTATACTATGAATTATTACCACAAGATAAGGTATCTAAGTTTGAAACTATATTAGAGAAAGCACCAAAAGGTAAAAAAGTAATATTTGTAGGTGATGGAATAAATGATGCTCCAGTTTTGGCAAGGGCAGACATAGGTATTGCAATGGGTGGAATAGGCTCAGATGCGTCTATAGAAGCAGCGGACGTAGTTATTATGAATGATGAAATTTCTAAAATCGCCGAAGCTATAAATATATCAAAACGTACAAATAATATTGTTTGGCAAAATATAGTATTTGCACTAACTGTAAAAGCTATAGTTATGATATTAGGTGCTGGAGGAGTATGCACTATGTGGGAAGCAATATTTGCCGATGTTGGTGTTGCAGTTTTGGCAGTTATAAATGCACGCAGAATTTTAAAATAAAGCCTGATTTAAGAGGGGATACTACCCCTCTTTTTTTCTATATAGAAGCTTTTTACAATATACATTATATTCTAAAATATACCAAAGCAAATTTTCTTGTAATAAAATTTATCTAGTGCTATAATTGTAAGTAGTACATATTGAAGGTGGGTGAAGTTAGGATGTATTAATAAATATATAGGATATAGTGGTTGATATAAATATAACACAGATAACTTAACTATAAGATGCAAAGGAGAACATTTATGAACAAACAAGATAAATTATCCACTCGACTGGTGACGATAATAGCATTAATGATAACGATATCTTTATCTATTTTAATTATAATAGTAGCAACACAAGTTTCTAGTACAAGTTCTAGTCAGATGGAAGAGACGTTTGATACAAGAGCAGAACTAACAGCAAATAAAATCCAAACCATTATGGATAGTGTATTTAGTGTAATGAAAGATATTACAGCATATACAGATAGAACAAATCATCTTTGGAGCGTAGTAGACACAGAAAATTCTAATAATCTTAGTGTAGTATATAATACTCCTATGTCTGATATATTATATACTACAGAAAATTATATTATAAATACTACGTGGTCAGCAGTAGGAAATACAGATGATATATCAGGTTTTGGGGTGTATTTTGAACCATATGCATTTGACCCTACAAGAGAAGTTTATGCGTTTGAGATATATGCTGATAATGCTCAAAATTCTAGTTTTGAAGGAATTTATAGATATAGTGATTATTCAGATAAAGAATATTATTCTGTAACAAAAGATACAGGTAAAAGTCATATTAGTTTACCATATGACCTAGAACAAGCAGATGGACAATCCGTAATAACTATATCTTATCCAATACTAGGGGCTAATAATCAAGTAGCTGGTGTATTGGCACTGGATGTATTAATATCTAGTTTTACTAAAACGGATATTATAGATGATAGCTATACAACATTATTTACTGCTATATTAGACCAAAATTTTACTGTAATATATGATTCAGAAAGTGAAAGACACGCTGGAAAAAATATGTTTGAATTTATCTCTCCATCATATGAGGCAGAAATTAAATCTAAAGCCAGCCAGTACGCACCATTTGCAATTTCTACAACTACTGTAGAAGCAGATCAACATTATGCAAAGGGCAGCACCCAACAAAGATATCTATATCCGATTTATTCAGAAGATCAGGTATGGTGGGCACATGTAGAAATAGATAATTCAGAATTATTTGCAACAACGATAAACTTAACTATATTAATAATTGTAGTAGCGATAATTTCATTAATAGTTTTAGTAATTTGTATAGTAACGTTGCTAAATAAGGCATTAAAACCTCTAGAACAGCTGGTAATAGCAGCAGATCAAATGACTAATGGAAATTTAAATGTTACAGTTAAGACCACAAAAAATGATGAAATTGGTGCGTTAGGTAATACTTTTGCTAATATGAGTAATATATTATTAAATATTATTAATGATATTCAACAAGTATTAGAAAATATGGCAAATGGGGATTTTACAGCGAGTAGCAAAATGCAAGCTAATTATATAGGAGCTTTTGCACCAATTAAAACTTCTATTATTCAAATTGGAGATAAACTAAGTGAGACACTGCTAAACATTAGTGCGGCAGCAGGTGAAGTTAGTGTAGGAGCTGAGGGCATAGCGATAGGCGCAAATGATTTAGCTGCAGGAACAACAGAGCAAAATAGTATTGTGGAACAATTTATTACAACAACAGAGCATATATCTAATATAGTTAATACATCTGCAGTGCAAGTTAGCGAAACGACTAAAATATCGAACGAAGCTAAATCAAAGGCAAATCAAGGAACAGAAGCTATGAAGGCTATGCTACTTTCAATGGATGCTATAAATCAGTCAAGCCATACGATTTCATCTGTATTAGAAACGATAGAAAGTATTGCAGCTCAAACGAATTTACTTGCACTAAATGCATCTATAGAAGCAGCACGTGCAGGGGAAGCAGGTAAAGGCTTTGCCGTAGTGGCAAATGAGATAAGAGATTTGGCAAAACGCAGTAGTGATACTGTTAAAGAAATTGATACAATAATACAAACTAGTATATCTGACGTTGAAAAAGGTCAGACAATGGCAAATAATACGTCGCATAGCTTAAAAGAAATTGTAGTAACTATAGATAAGAATAGCGAGTTATCTGAATTGCTATTAAAATCTACTGTTACGCAAAAAGAAAGTATTCAAGAGTTGGTGGAAGGGGCAAGAAGAATTGCAGACCTTATTAAAACCACTGCTGAAACATCACAAAATAGTGTATCTGTAAGTGAAGAATTGGCAACTCAAGCAGAAAATTTAACAAATATGCTTCGTTTATTTACATTTGAGTAAAAAATTTAAACCTAAAATACTTAGATGAAGAAAGAACTATCATTAAAAGAAGATGGATTTGTAAGAGATTAAACTTTAGGGGGAAAATTAATGAAGAACAAAATGAGTAGTACAAAATTATCAACTCGACTTTCTAGATCTATTGCTATAATGCAAACACTAGTACTTGTAATTTTAATTGTTGTGGTTGCGATACAAGTATCTACATCTAGTGCAAAAGAAGTTGATGCAACTCTAGACACACAAGCACAATTAAATGCAACACAAGTACAGGGTATGGTAGATAATGTTATGAGCGTGATGGAAAACCTACAAACATATCTACATCGGACCTATTCGGGGTGGTCAGGAATATCTAATGAAGAAGCATTAACTTCAGAAAATATCAGTTCTTTATATAATGTAGCACTTGCACGTTCTAATTATAACTCGGAACGATTTTTATTAAACACTGCTTGGTCGGCAGTAAGAAATAATCCAGAGATATCAGGAATTGGGATATTTTTTGAACCATATCAGTTTGATCCAGGACTAGAGACATATACAATGGAAATTTATGAGGAGCATGCACAAAATTTTACTGCAGAGGCACAAACAAAGTATGCTGATTACTCAAATGAAGAATATTTTCAAGTAAGTCGTGACACTAAGAAAATGCATGCTACGGAGCCATTTGAATTTCGTGGCCAAAATATAGTAAGTATATCTTATCCAATTGTAATTGATAACCAAACAGTATGTGTTATAGTAATAGATATTCTAACATCTAGCTTTGATGAAGTTAGAATTTTAGATAGTGAATATGATACTATATACAGCACGATATTAGATGAAGATCTGGATATAATTTATAGCTCGAAAAATCCAGATTTAATAGGACACAGTATTACAAATTATTTACCAACGAAATATCATGCAGAAGTACAAGGCAACGTAGATACGGGAACATCTTTTAGCATTAACACAACAAGTGATACTACAACAGAAATGTATACTAAGGGAGCTACGTACCAAGAATATTTCTATCCAATTAATTTAGGAGAAGATTTAACTTGGTGGGCAAGAGTAGAAATAGAACGTTCTGAATTATTAGAATCTACAATATATTTAACAATATTAATTATTGGAATATCTATTATATCATTAATTGTTTTAGTATTATTTGTTATGAAATCAATTGCAACAGGACTAAAACCGTTAGAGCAAGTATTGGCTGCTGCGACGCAAATGACAACTGGTAATCTAAATATATCACTTAATTTTAAGCATAATGACGAAATTAGTGTATTGGGTAAAACTTTTGTTAATATGAGTGAGATTTTATTAAGCATTATAAATGATATTCAACACGTACTAGAAGAGATGGCAAACGGCGATTTTACGGCAACTAGCCAAATTAAAGCAAATTATGTAGGTTCATTTGCACCTATTAAAGTGTCTCTTATCCAAATTGCAGACAAATTAAGTGATACACTATCAAATATTAGCAGTGCATCAAGCGAAGTTAGCTCAGGTGCAGAAGGCATAGCAACAGGAGCAAATGATTTAGCAGAAGGAACTACTGAGCAAAGTAATATCATACAACAATTTATTGCAACTACTGAAGAAATATCTGATAATGTATCTGCAGCTGCAAAACAAGTAACAGAGACTACAAAGATTTCTAGCGAAGCAAAAGCTAAGGCAAATCAAGGCACAGAAGCTATGAAAAATATGCTAGTATCAATGGATGCTATAAATCAGTCAAGTCATACAATTTCCTCTGTACTAGAAACGATTGAAAGTATAGCATCTCAAACAAACTTACTTGCATTAAATGCAGCTATTGAAGCGGCACGTGCAGGTGAGGCTGGAAAAGGATTTGCTGTAGTAGCAAATGAGATAAGAGATTTAGCAACTCGTAGCAGTGAAACAGTTAAGGAAATAGACACAATAATAAAAACTAGTATATCTGATGTTGCAAAAGGGCAAGAGATGGCTAATAACACATCTAATAGCTTACAAGAAATAGTTGTAACTATAGACAAAAATAATGAATTAGCTGAATTATTACTAAAATCTACTAGTCAGCAAAGAGCTAGTATAGCAGAATTAGTGGAAGGCACAAAACGTATTGCAACACTGTTACAAGTGACTTCTGCAACAGCAGAAGAAAGTGCAGCTGTAAGTGAAGAATTAGCAGCACAAGCACAACACTTAACAAGTATGTTACTTTTCTTTAAATTTGAATAATTAAAATATTAGTCTAGTAAGGTAAACTGCTTACTAGACTTTTCCTATGGTTAGTTATATGAGTTAAGCTCTTTATCAAGTTTTTCTAGCTCGTCATAATATCCATTTACATATGTTTCTAAAACTTCCTTTCTGCTATTAAGAGGTAGCAACTTATCAAAATCTGAATATATATTAGGTTGGCAAAGTTGTTCGTCTATACTTAAAATTTCTGTCTCTGCTTCTTCTATGTGCAACTCTACTTTAGCCATCTTATTTTTAATTTTGCGAATTGTGCTTTGAATTTTCTTGTTTTGTTGCCTAAATGCTTGAGATGCAGTTATTTCAGGTTCATTACCTAAATCGCTCAAAAGGCTAAGCTCTTTTTTCTTTTCGAGATAATAGTCATAATTACCTAAATAAACAGTCATACCATTAGTAGACATATCAAGTATTTTTGTACACGTTTGGTTAATGAAATATCTATCATGTGAGATGTATAAAACGGTACCTGGATATATGCTAATTGCTCTTTCTAGTATTTCTTTTGACATAATATCTAAATGATTGGTAGGTTCATCTAAGAGGAGTAAGTTTGCAGAAGATAACATAATTTTAGCAAGAGAAACTCGTCCTTTTTCGCCTCCACTGAGTGTACTTATCTTTTGAAATACGTCATCTCCAGTGAATAAAAAAGCTGCTAGCATATTTCTGATACTACCATTTGTTAAGTCAGGATAAGCAGATGATATTTCTTCCATTATAGTATTTTCAAAATTTAGTAATTGGTGTTCTTGGTCGTAATATCCGATATGCACATTGGCTCCTAATGTAACACTGCCATGTATGGCTCTTATCTGTTCTAGTATTATCCGAAATAAAGAAGTTTTTCCAACGCCATTAGGCCCTACTATAGCTATTTTCTCGCCTTTTTTAACCTCAAAATTTATGTTACTAAATATAATCTTGCCATTAAATTTTACGGCCAAATCTGTAACAGATAGTACATCTTTACCGCTTGTTATTTTAGGAGATAAGATTAAATTCATAGGTTTATTATCAATTAGAGGCATATCTACAATATCCATTTTATCTAATACTTTTTGCCTGCTATTAGCACGTTTTATAGATTTTTCACGGTTAAATTGTTTAAGTTTAGCGATAACGGCTTTTTGTCTATTTAGTTCCTGTTGTTGCTTCTCGTATGCTTTAACCAAAATTTCATGAACTTTCGCACTTTCTATTACAAAGTTATCATAATTTCCGTTATAAACATGACTTTTGCCAAATTCTATATGCACGACTTTATTTACTATTCTATCTAAAAAATATCTATCATGAGATATTATAATAACAGTACCTTTATAGTTTTTTAAAAATCCTTCTAGCCACTCAATAGATGTAATATCTAGATGATTTGTAGGCTCGTCTAACAACAGAACATTAGGCTCTTCAAGTAACAGTTTTGCGAGGGCGATACGTGTTTTTTGTCCACCAGAGAGTATGCTTATTGGGCGAGAATATAAATTCGTTT
>MDJN01000137.1 GCA_001995005.1 Candidatus Parepulonipiscium sp. PG-Nun2H_MBin03
AATATGTAAATAATGCATTGCATAAAGATAAAGTTTTGTGCAAATATACTAAGTTGCCACGAGCGGGAAAAAAAGAAGCTGAGATAATAAAAATTATTGAAAGAAATGCTATTGCTATTGTAGGGACGTATCAAGAAGGCAAAAATTTCGGCTTTGTTGTACCAGATGAAGCGAAGAATGGCACAGATATATATATACCGAAAAAATACAAGGCAGGTGCCGTGAAAGGGCATAAAGTATTGGTAAAAATAGTTAAGTGGGAGAAAGATAAAAGTCCGGAAGGTAGGATTATATCTATTTTAGGACATATAAACGACCCTGGAGTGGATATATTATCTATTTGTCACCAATATAATTTACCTCTAGAATTTAGTAAAGAAGTGTTGACGGAAGCAGCAAATGTAAATGATGCTGTTTTAGACAGAGACAAAAAAGGACGCAGAGACCTGTGCGATACTCTGATGGTGACCATTGATGGGGAGGATGCAAAAGACTTAGATGATGCTGTATCTTTAGAAATTTTTGATGGGTATTATAGATTGGGTGTGCATATAGCAGATGTAACACATTATGTTAGAGAAAAAACTGAGATAGATAACGAGGCATTTATGCGTGGAACAAGCATTTATTTAGTGGATAGGGTAATTCCTATGTTACCACATAAATTAAGTAATGGCATATGCTCGTTAAATGCAGGGGTGGAAAGACTGGCGTTAAGTTGCGTAATGGACATTGATAAGAATGGCATGGTAATAAACCATGAGGTGTTTGAAAGTGTGATATTAATAAATGAGAGAATGTCATACACTGATGTGAAACAAATATTAGAAGAGCAGGATGAAAATTTGATTGCAGAGTATGAGTCATTGGTACCTATGTTTAAAGACATGGAAAAGCTTGCACAAATTTTAAGAGACAAGAGAAAACGTCGTGGAGCCATAGACTTTGACTTTGATGAGACAAAAGTTATATTAGACACTGATGGGCATCCTGTAGAAATAAAAGCATATGACAGAAATGTGGCGACAAAGCTTATAGAAGAATTTATGCTAGTTTGCAACGAAACTATAGCGGAAGAATATTATTGGAAAGATATCCCGTTTGTATATAGGATACATGAAAATCCGGATGCACAAAAAATTGCAGATACATTAGATGTGATTAACAGCTTTGGATACACATTAAAGGGAGAGCAACAGATACATCCTAAGCAGATACAGAAGTTAATTGACGACATAAAAGACACTGCAGAAGAGTCCATAATAGCACAGCTTATTTTACGCTCATTAAAACAAGCGAAATATAGCGAGGATTGCCAAGGGCATTTTGGGCTTAGTGCAAGATATTATTGTCACTTTACATCTCCGATTAGAAGATACCCAGATTTGCAGATACACCGAATTATTAAGGCGAGCATAAAAGGAAAGCAAAACAAAAACCTTGCAGAGCGTGTTGTGCAAGTTGCAAAGCAGTCCTCCATGATGGAGCGACGAGCTGAAGAAGCGGAGAGAGAGACTATAAAGCTTAAGAAGGCAGAGTTTATGGAAGATAAAGTAGGCCAAGTGTTTGAAGGAGTGATAAATGGAGTAACCTCTTGGGGGTTATATGTGTTGTTACCAAATACTGTAGAAGGGCTGGTAAACATAAATCAGATAGACTGGGATTATTATATATTTGACCCAATAAACTTTAAGTATACAGGGGAGAGCTCTGGAGTGGTATATCAATTAGGAGATAAGGTAAAGGTGAAACTAGCTAAGGTAAATAAAATGGCCCGTACAGTGGATTTTTGGTTGATGGGAAAAATAGGTATATAAAAAAACATTTTGACGCATACTAAGCTAAAAATTGGTAGGTGAAAAGATGGAAATAACAAATAGTATTGGAGAAAACTTAAAAATTTTAAAAGACATTTTGCCTTTGGGGAAAAGTTTTGATATTATACAAAAAGTAATTAAAGTGCACAATAGAACTTTTTATTTGTTTTTCATTGATGGATTTGCAAAAGACACAAACTTAGAGTATGTTAGACGTGATTTATTAGGCCTAGGTCAAGAAAAACTGGATACTATACATGATGCGCAAAGGCTTATAGAAGTAGGGATAAGCTCCATTGAGGTATCAACTGAGACAGATGTTGATAAAATAGTAATTGCCCTATTGTCAGGGCAAACTATAATATTATTTGATGGCTCAAAAAGTGCAGCATTGGTGGACCTTAGAACATATCCGGCCAGAGGTGTGGAAGAACCTGATAAGGAAAAAGTACTGCGTGGGGCAAAAGATGGATTTGTGGAAACTATTGTATTTAATACAACTCTTATAAGACGACGGATAAGAGACCCGCATTTGACTTTTGAGATGTTTAATGTGGGAACGATATCTCAAACGGATGTGGCTATTGGATATATGTCTAATAAAGTGGATAAAAAACATCTGAAGATAGTAATAGATAAGATAAAAAATCTTAAAGTGGATGCATTAACTATGACAGATGAAAGCTTAATAGAAGCTTTGTCTAAAAAATGCTGGTTAAACCCGCTGCCACGTGCTAAATATACCGAAAGGCCTGATGTGGCGGCGGCCCAACTTATGGAGGGGAAAATTATAATTATAGTAGATAATACACCATCAACTATGATATTACCCGTAGGATTTTTAGACTTTACTCAAGATGTGGACGATTTTTATTTGCCAGTTTTAACAGGAAATTACCTAAAATTGGTTAGAAGTTTGGTACTTATAATGAATTTGTTTTTGACACCTGTATATGTACTTTTAATAGATAATCAAGAATGGATACCAGCTGGCATAAACTTTATTATACCAGACGTAGCAACAAATGTGCCAATATATGTACAATTTTTATTTTTGGAAGTGGCTATAGATGCTCTGAAAATAGCTTCTCTTAACACTCCTAGTTCTCTAGGAACCTCTCTATCGGTTATAGGAGGGCTTATTTTGGGCGAATATGCAGTGAAAACAGGTTGGTTAATTCCGCACACCATTTTATATATGGCTGTGGTGGCGTTATCAAGCTTTACCCAACCTAGCATAGAATTTGGATATAGCATAAAGTTTGCTAGGAGCATAATGCTGTTAGGGGCGGGAGTGTTTGGAGTGACAGGCTTTGTAGTCGGAATTATAATTAACATAGCTGTACTTGCAACTACCAAAACTATTACGGGTGGAAGTTACCTATATCCGCTTATACCATTTAATGGTGCGGCATTAAAATCGCTATTATTTAGAAAACCTTTAGTAGAAAAGCAAGACGTAAAAAATAAATAGATCTACCGAGGCACCTACTATAGAAAAATGGTAGGTGTTTTATTTTGATATGGTTACTTAAAGTGAGGTGTGAGAATGGTAAATATGTATAAATCAACTACTAAAAGACTCAAAGAGATAGAAAAATTTAATGAGGGATGTTGGATAAATATTGTTTCACCTACTGAAGATGAGATTAAAACTATTAGTGCAATTTGCGGAGTAAGTATTGAAGACTTAAAGCTAGCATTAGATGAAGAAGAAAAAGCTCATATTGAAATTGAAGAAGATTATATAGTTATTATAGTAGATGTCCCTGTTAAAGATGATGAGGGAGTGCATGAATTTATAACTATGCCATTATCAATTATTATAGGTGATAGTTTTATAATTACTATATCTTTAAAAAAGTTACCTCTAATTAGTGACTTTACAGATGGGTCAGTGAAAAATTTCTTTACTTATAAAAAGACTCGGTTTATTTTGCAACTACTTTATAAAAATGCATCATACTTTTTATATTATTTGCGGTATATTGACAGGGTAAGTGATAAGGTTGAAGAGCAATTTGAAAAAGGTATGAAAAATAAAGATTTACTATATTTATTAGAGCTTGAAAAGAGTTTGGTATACTTTACTACGGCTTTGCGTGCAAATGAGATTGTGTTAGAAAAGATGGTAAGGCTAGACTATATAAAACAATATCCAGAAGATAAGGAATTACTAGAAGATGTTATCATTGAAAATAAGCAAGCAATGGAGATGGCAAATGTTTATAGCAGCATATTAAGCGAAACTAGAGATGCATTTTCAGCAGTTATATCAAACAACTTAAATACTGTTATGCAAAGGTTAACTGCAATTACGATTGTATTAGCCCTTCCTACCATGATTTTTAGCTTATTTGGAATGAATGTTTATATACCAGGGATGGAGCATCCATTAGCATATTTTGGTATATTAATAATATCTGCAATCTGTGTTATAATAGGATCTATAGTAATGATAAAGAAAAATATGTTTTAGTATTATTATATCTTCACATACAAAAGATAAAATAAGATAGGGGGAATTGAAGTGTAAAGAAGGCTAATCTCTTTTGCACTTGATATACGGATAATTAAAAACACTAGAAAGGAAGATTGGAATGAGATTTCACATTAAATTTGGGGCAGGATTATTAGCGATGAGTCTATTGGCAGGGTGCAGTTCAGAAGCGGTGCCAGTGGTAAGCGATGAAGTAAGAGCAGAAGTAAGAATAGCAGTTGAAACAACACCGGCAATTAGGGGCGGATTGGCATTAGACGGTGAATTTGTGGGGACAATAATGCCGGCAGAAGTCGTAAACATTGCACTACCAGTAGTGGGAATAGTAGACCAGATACTAGTAAGCGAGGGAAGTGCGGTAAAAAAAGGTCAACTATTATTTAAGATTGAAGACGATGCATTACAAGCACAGTTAAACTCAGCAGAAGTAGGTTTGCAATCGGCACATCAGTCAAAAGAACAAGCATTGTTTAATGCAAATAATGCCATAACATCATCTGAACTTTCGCATAACATGTTGCTTGTAAATATGGAGCAAAGCCTATATAATGCTGAAAATAACGTAAACAATGCTAGAACATCACTCGCACAACTATTATTAGCGAGAGAGCAAGCGTTAGACCAAGCAGATAAGACAATTGAATCAGCACAACTACAGTATTTATCGGCACAAGCAGGATACGATTTGCAGTTTGGAGCATCCTCAGATATTAGTGATTTAACTGCATATAAAAATTTAGATGACATTAAGGAGTCTATAATAAGGGCTACAGATTCTATTAAAGATATAGAAGATGACAGAAGCGATGCTAAAACGGCACAGAAGGATATACAAAGTTCAATCAATTCTCAAAATCAACTGATATCTGCATTGTCATACCAATATGAGGCCGTAATGATAGCACAAAATGTTGCTGGAATGCTGGGTTTTGCCGCATTTAGCGATGCTGTGACGGCACTATATTCAAATCAATTGGACCTAAACGGGCAATATATGGTGCAGCAGGCTATGCAAAATATTACACAGCAAGGATTGGACCCTAGAAATATTACAGGTACTACAGCGGCGACTATGCAAAGCAACTTAACAGCAGCACAAACTACATTAGCTAATTTGCAAGCACAAGAAGCAAGTTATGATGATATTTATAAACAATTAGATGCGCAAATAGATAGTATACAAGACACAATAGATGATTTAGAATCAACTTATAGATTTCAAGAAGAAGTATTGGGTATACAGCAAAATCAACTAAAAGAAGAGCAAGTCAAATCTCAAGATTTAGCTATACAACAAGCAGAGAATGCCCTAAAACAAGCAGAAGATGCCAAACTTAAAACTCTAGAAAGTTACGACCTACAAATTAAGCAAGCAGAAGATGCTGTACAAACTGCCATGGATACTGTTGAATTTACCAGAAATAGTTTAGAAGCTCAAGTAGCACAATCAGAAGTTGGAATATCTACTTCAATAGATACGGTGGGAATTACATCAGGGATGCAAGATATACAGATAAAAAATGCTGCTCTTTCAATTGACAGTGTACAGTTACAAATTGATCAATATACAGTGGAAAGTCCTATAACTGGGATAATTGAAAATATTACTTTAGTAGAAGGAAGTATGGGGTCTAGCCAAACTGTGGCTGCTACTATATCTGATTATAGTAGTATGGAAGTAGTATTTTATGTGGGGACTGACGTTAAGAAAGAGCTTAAATATGGACAAATTGTAGAATTTGAGATGGAAGGTGAAACGTATACTGCAAGTATTAATGAAATGAGTAACACAGTGGACCCGCAATCTAAGTTATTTAAGATAACTGCAACGTGTCAAGCGCCAGAGGGCACAATATTTGAAAATGGCATAAGTGTTAGATTGACGACAGGTACATTTTCAGAAGAAGAGACTATAATTGTGCCGTATGATAGTGTAGTCTTTGCTAATGGTATGTCATATGTATATAAAGTGGTTGACGGTAAAGCTATTAGACAACCTGTAGAAATAGGGTTATTTACAGAAACTCAAATTTCTATAATAAGTGGAATTGAAGAAGATGATGAAATAGTTACGACTTGGTCAGAAGGTTTGCGAGATGGTTCTATAGTAGATATTATAAACCCCGTTCAACCAGATGAAGAAAATGAAGAAAATGAAGAAAATGAAGAAAATGAATAAAATGAAGAAAATGAAGATGATGAGGAGATGAATAATGAGGATAACTGAATTATCGGTTAAAAGACCGGTAGCCATTTTTATACTATTACTAACTCTTGTTATATTCGCTTTTGATACGCTAGTCTCATTTAAAATGGCAAGTATGCCACCTATGGAGATGCCGATGTTTATTGTACAGACAACTTATATAGGAGCGAATGCAGAAACTATTGAGAATTTGGTAACAGAGCCCATTGCCGATATTGGGAAGACTATAGAAGGGTTTGATTACTCTCAGACTATATCAGAAGCAAATGTTTCTTTAATAGCCTTTATGTTTGATTATGGTACAGATATGGATGAAACATATATGGATTTAAGAAGTGCCATAGATAGAGTAGAGTTACCAGAGGATGCAAGTGACCCTTACTTAATTCAAATGAGCCTAGATTCATCTACTATATTACAACTTGCCGTTTCTAGCACAGTTGGGGATGATATTACAAACTTTATAGAAGAAACATTAGTTCCAGAAATTGAAACTAATACAGGTGTTGCAGAAGTAGATGTATATGGAGTTAACCCAGGGTATGTAAAGGTAGAAGTAGATGAGACAGCTCTAAAACAATATAACTTATCTTTGGCTCAAGTAAATTCTGCAATAGCTAGTGCAAAGTTTACTATACCAGCCGGATCAGTATCAGCAGGAACACAAATTCTGAGTGTTTCAGCAATAGGTGAGATTGAGAGCCTATATGAGATAGCTAATATGCCAATTATTACAGCTACAGGAAAAACAGTTAGAGTAAATGATGTAGCAACCGTAGAATATGCAATGGAAAAAGTAGATAACTTAAGTAGATATAACGGTGTAGACAATTTATCTCTTACAGTAACCGCAACGCAAGACGCAGATGTGCCAAGTGTTGCAAGAGAAATATTAGCAATTTGTGATAAGATAATGACGGATAATCCAACTATAAAAATTGATGTTATGTCAAATGAAGGTCAAGCTATTGTGGATATAATTGTATCAGTTGGGGAAACTTTGCTTATAGCAGTAGGATTTTGTATGATAGTACTATTTATATTCTTTGGAGATATTAGAGCAAGTTTAATAGTGGGCAGTTCTATACCAATCTCACTTATGTTAGCTCTTATTATGATGGGATATTCAAATTTTGAGCTTAACTCAATTACTGGAATTGCCTTGATTATAGCTATAGGTATGATTGTGGATAGTTCAATAGTAGTACTAGAAAGTATGTTTTTATACAAAAAAGGAGCTGTGACTTTTATAGAAGCGGCAATAAAAGGAACAAAGATGGTAGGTACATCGCTTATTGCATCTACTATTACTACAATTGTAGTGTACTTACCTCTTGCACTGATGGAAGGTTTAAGCGGGCAAATATTTAGTCAACTAGGATACACCATAGTTTATAGTATGTTAGCATCAATAATAGCAGCTATAACAATAGTACCGTTAGCTTTTGTATTGTTAAAACCAAAAGCAAAACCAGATATGCTTATAAATAGGTTAATTGCATGGATATTAAAAGGATATGCAGTGGTTGTAAGAGGAATGTTAAAGGTAAAATATTTAGCGGTGTTACTGGCTATAGGTATAATCGGGGTAACAGGATATATTTTTACGCAGTTACCAATGGAAATGATGCCTTCAATGGACTATGGATACTTCTCGGTATCTTTAAATTTTAGACCAGGTACAAATCTGGATGTTATGTCAGAACAAACTAAAATAATTGAAGATATATTGCATAAAGATGAAGCTATAGAACATTATTATACACGTATTAGCGGTAACACAGCAAATATTGATGCATATTTAGCCGAAGGATATAGAACAGAAGAAATAGTAGATATATATAGAACGCAGGTAACAAACATTGCTGGAACAACTATTGATATATCTGTAGGTGGGATGATGATACCAGGGAGTGTAGAAGCTGGTAAAAGAAGTATTACGATTGAAAGTACACGTTATGAGGATGTGGAAAATGTTGCATATGCCTTAATAGAAGAATTTTATACTTATCCTGAAGTTAGGCAAATTAATTCTTCTGTTTCTGACGGTAAATCACAATTTAAATTAGACATAGATTCAGGAT
This sequence comes from Candidatus Parepulonipiscium sp. PG-Nun2H_MBin03, assembly GCA_001995005.1. Taxonomy (GTDB): domain Bacteria; phylum Bacillota; class Clostridia; order Lachnospirales; family Cellulosilyticaceae; genus Epulonipiscioides. The sequence continues at coordinate 8,608 of MDJN01000137.1, forward strand.
TGGCAGCAACTTATGGATTGAGTGTTGCAGAAGTAGCACAATATATATATATGCTAAATGAGGGAATGTCGGCAGGTAAGATGACTTTATCTGGCAATGAAATTGATATAAAAGTTCATTACCCTAGAGAAAGCTATGATGATATAAACAAAATATTAGGAGCGTCAATGACTACCCAATTTGGCGATGTAATTATAGGTGAATTGGTTGATATTGATATAACGAATGAACCGTTAAGCATAGATAAATTAAGAGGCAAATATTATATTGAACTTGAATTGGTATTTGATTTATTAGACACTGCATTTGTAAATCAGATTGTAGAAGATGTATTGGCACGTGGATTTGAAAACGGAGTTGCTGCGGCAGATTATACAACAGAAGAGATGATAGCAGAATTATTGGCTATAGGAAAAGCTATATTAACAGGAGCATTTTTGGTATTTGCGGTAATGGCGATACAGTTTGAGTCTTTGCGATTTTCTATAATGGTTATGATGAGCCTAGCATTTGGCGGCATAGGAGCATTTAGCCTAATATATTTTACAGGTGAAACAATTAGTATGACATCTCTTATGGGATTTTTAATGCTAATAGGGCTTGCAGTTAATAATGGTATATTATATGTAGATAGAGTAACTCAATTAAGAGCAGATATGCCAATAAAAGAAGCTCTTATAGAGGCTGGTTGTTCAAGGATAAGACCTATACTTATGACAACAATGACAACTATACTATCTATGATACCGATTATATTAGGAACAGGCGAAGCTTCTATTATGCTAAGGGCTATGGCAATGGTAATTATAGGTGGATTAATAAGTTCAACAATATTAATTCTAATACTATTACCAAATTTCTACCTAATATTGGCTAAAAAAGATAAACCGCAGGTAGCTACAGTAGATAATCAATTATCAGTATAGAATATATATAAATATTAATGAGGGTATAATACGCTATGCCCTATATATTTTTATTTGTTAAAGGAGCGTTTATGAATAATCAAACTTATATTTTTGGACACAAAAATCCAGACACTGATTCAATTTGTGCAGCAATTGCATATGAATATTATAAGCGGAGCACAGGAGATGCTAATGTTGTGGCGACAAGGCTAGGCCCGATAAATAGAGAAACAAGGTTTGCACTTGAAAAATTTGGAGTTAAGGAACCTATGTTAATAAATAATATAAAACCGCAAGTGCTGGATATGAATTACTACCAAATTAAACCTATATATACGGTAAATTCAATTAAGAAAGCCTGGGACAGCATGGCGGAGCAAGGCAGGATAATTACACCAGTGTTAAATCAAGACCATTCATTGGCTGGTGTAATTACAATAACGGATATTGCCAAGTATTATATAGGACTGACCGAAAACACTGTACTTAGAGAAATGCAAACACCGTTTGTAAATATAGTTGGTGTATTAGAAGGCAAAGTTATCTGCGGTGATTATATTGATCCATATGTACAAGGAGATTTATATACTATTGCAGAACTAAGAGCAGGAGAAAAATTAACTGATACAGATATCATTTTAACAGGTAATAACGAAAAATTAATACACGCTTCTATAGAGACAGGGGCAGGATGCGTAATAATAACAGATGTTGATATGGATAAATTAAATGTGAATGTACCTAAACACATAGAATGTGCTATTATGTGCGTACCGCATAACTTCTTTAAAGCTGTAAAACTGATTAACCAAAGTATACCTATTAAAAATATTATTAAAAACAATAAGATTGTCTATTTTGGGACGGAGGATACGATAGATGAAGTTAAAGATGTGATGTTAGTTAGCCCGTATAGACATTTTCCAATTGTAAATAAGCAAGGTGAGGTGGAAGGGGTAATATCAAAGCGTCATATACTTGATATGAAAAAGAAGAAAGTTATCTTAGTTGACCATAATGAAAATACTCAAAGTGCACAAGGAATTGAACAGGCAGAAATATTAGAGATAATAGACCATCATAGAATTGCTAATATAGATACGCAAACACCTGTATATTTAAGAGCGGAGCCTGTGGGGTGTACTTGTACAATTATCGCAAAAATGTATAATGAAGCGAATATTATGCCACCACGAGAAATAGCAGGACTTATGTTAAGCGCAATTTTATCAGATACGCTGTGTTTCAAATCTCCAACATGTACAGAAGAAGATAGAAAAATAGCAACGAAACTTGCAAAAATAGCAGAAGTAGATTTAATAGAATATGGTACAGAACTAATTTCTACAGGCGGTGCATTGGATAAAATATCACCGATAGAAATATTAGAAGGAGATGTAAAGATATTTACGACTGATGAACACAAAATATCTATATCTCAAGTAAATACAACTTGCCTAAAAAGCCTAGATAGGATAAAATCAGCTTTAGTAGAAGAGATGGATAAATATCAACAAAACAAAGATTTAGATCTTGTTGTGGTAATTGTAACAGATATATTATTGGGTGGGTCTACGATAATAGTAGTAGGAGCAGATAAAAAATATGCTGATCAGGCATTTGGAATAGAGGCTGATAAAGATAGTATATATCTACAAGGAGTATGCTCACGAAAAAAACAAGTGCTTCCAAGACTTATGCAAGCATTGCAAAATATATAGTATATCTAATTAAAAGGAAGAAGGAATATTATGGGTAGAGAAATAATATCATTTGACTATGCAATGAAATATATCTTAAGACAAAAAAGCAACTTTGATATACTAGAAGGATTTCTAAGTGATTTATTAGGTGAGGATATAATAATAAATGAAATCTTAGAAAGCGAAGGTAACCAAGATAGAGATGATGCAAAATTAAACAGGGTGGATTTGATTGCCAAAGATAGCAAAGGCACAAAATTAATAATAGAAATACAATATAACCGAGAAAATGATTACCTAGAGAGAATTTTATGGGAAACATCCAAAGCAATAGTAGAAAGCTTAGATAAAGCTGACCCATACGAAAAAATAGTGAAAGTAATCTCAATAAATATCTTATATTTTAATTTAGGCAAGGGAGAAGGTTACGTATATAAAGGAGCAACAAACTTTAAGGATATAGGAACCCCTGAAAGTCAAAAGCCTTTAAAATTGGCACGCAATATATTTCCAGAATATTATTTAATTAATGTAGAGCGATTTAAAAATGTAATAAACACCCCCTTAGATGAATGGATTTATATGTTCAGAAATAGCAAAGTACCAGAAAGTCCAAAGGCAAAACATATGGACAAGGTACAGGAAAAATTAGATATTCTAAAAATGTCTTCGCAAGAGAAAAAAGCATATGAATATCATCTCAAAGAAACAAAAATATATAAATCAGTATTAAAGTCAAAGCGAGATGAGGGTAAAGCCGAAGGTAGGTTAGAAGGTAGGCTAGAAGGTAAAGCAGAGGCACTGCTAGAAATGGCTAGAAAATTGCTGGCAAAAGGAATGGATTTTGAATTTATATCTGAAACTACAGGATTATCTATAGAAGAAATAGAAAAGCTTAAAGTTGGTAAATAGTCATCCTTGTATGCAATAAAAAACTAAGGCTTAATGTAAACATATCACATTAAGCCTTTTGCTATATCTAAATTTTATTATATACGGTATTATCTATAGCATCATTTTGGTGTGCAATAATTGTGGTACATACAGCGTCACCGGTAATATTAACAGCTGTTCTGGTCATATCAAGTATACGGTCGATACCCATTATAATACCAATTCCTTCTACAGGTAAACCAACAGATGCAAATACCATAGAAAGAGTGATAAGACCAACTCCAGGAACACCAGCAGTTCCTATAGAAGCCATAGTAGCGGTGAAAATTACTGTGATATAATCAACAGGAGCTAAGGTAATGTTAAAGGCTTGAGCCACAAAGATAACCGCCACACCTTGCATAATAGCCGTACCATCCATATTTATAGTTGCACCTAAAGGTACTGTAAAAGAAGAAATCTTTTTTGATACACCCATATTTTTGTATAAAGTATCAATAGATAGCGGTATAGTAGCATTTGATGTTGCTGTTGAAAAGGCAAATCCCATAACAGGCGAAAACTTCTTTAAAAATGTAATAGGACTTTTCCCTGTAAACAGTTTAAGCATAAGCATGTACACCACAAAGCATTGGATACCAAGCCCAGATAATACACCTAGCATATATTTAAGCATAGGTAAAAATCCGTCAAACCCAATTTCGCTAAATGTCTTAGCTACTAAACAAAATACGCCAATAGGAGCAAATTTCATAACAATAAGGGTCATCTTCATCATGATGTCATTAAATTGACTAAAAAGATTGGCTACCGTATTTGTACTATCTCCTAGTTGTACCAGTACAATTCCTAATAATACTGCAAAAAATATGATTTGTAACATACTCCCTGTTGCAAGAGAAGATATAGGATTTGTAGGAATAATATTTAAAAATGTATCTACTACGCCTGTAGACTCAGCTGCAGTAGCCTCAGACACTTTTATAGCCTCCATATCTAAGCCGACTCCAGGATTTATAACAGAACCCACAAATAATGCAATAGATATAGCAATAGCTGTGGTAATCATATAAAAACCAATAGTTTTTGCTCCAACTTGACCTAGTGTATTCATATCTCCAATAGCCATTGTACCGCAGACTAATGAACTGAATACTAACGGTACAACTAGCATTTGCATAAGTCGTATGAAGCCGTTGCCAAATAAGTAGAAAAATCCATTGATAAATACATCATCTCTTAATACCCCAGCAGGTACATAGTAAAATAAGATTAATCCGCACAACATACCTGCTAGCAAACTAATAAATATTTTGGTGGATAAACTAAAATTTTTCATAAATTTCCTCCTTTATGCCATTAAATATTCGGTTAAACCTTCTTGCCAAGTTGGCATTGTGTAATTTTGTGTAAGTCGTAGCATAAAATTATCAACAGCCTTATAACTCTCTAGTAAATTGTCTATTTTTTCAATAGTAACACTAGAGTTTAGAATACGGACAATTTCTACGGCGATTTCATATTGACTAGGCACTCCTGTAGTTGTGGCATGGTAGGTACCGTAGTCTTTGCAAGGGAGCATATCAAAGATTAATTTAGCAGTAGACTTAGGGCTAGTTAACTGAATGTATTGATTTGATGCAGCAGAAATAGGCGTATTTGAATGACATGCATCAATAACCTGCTGTACAAAACCAGTATATGTTTGTCCCCGGCGTATTATTATATATTTGTTAGTAAAATTTTTAATAAATTCTTCTCCTGCAAGTTTAGACTTTCCGTAGATAGTATCTGGAATTGGTGTATCAAACTCCTGATAGACTATATCTTGTGTAACAGGAAAAACTTCATAGCTTGATAAGTGAATTAATTTTGCATTAATTGCATTAGAGACTATACTAATATTTTTTGGGGCAATTGCATTTACTTTAAACATATCATCTACAGTAGCAGACTCCTTTGCATTGGCACAATTAATAATAATTTCTGGTCTAGTCATATGCATATATCTATGCACTTCTTCTAAATTAGTTATGTCAATCTCTTCTAAATCAGTTTCTAATAACTCTATCTCTCTAATATCTAATAATTTGCGTAGTTCTTGTCCTACTTTACTTGTAGCTCCTATAAGCCAGATTTTTAATATATTATTCATGAAACTTCTCTCCTTTGATAAAATTCCTATCTTTTTTAGTGCATAACAAAAACCCCTACAGTTTAGTAGAGCTACTAAAACATAGAGGTTTAAGTAAAAATTATTCTACTTTGCCTAGACAAAAACCAAGTATAAATGATAAAATACAAGGAATTACTATAAATAGGCAACAATTAGACTTACTCATTGCCTTTTTCATTTCATATTGTGGGGTACTTTGTGCATGTTCTTTTTGTGCTACTCTATAGTGTCTATAAGTTGAATTTGCCATTCTAATCACCTCTTAAGATATTTGAAATAAGATCTTTTAAATAAGATCCTTGAAATTTTTATACTATATATTTTGTGCAAATACTATAAAAATAATACCAACTATTTAAAAAAGTAAAAAAAATTATTAAAGGAGCAACAACATGCCAAATATTTATTTCCCCTATTTAAACTTGTCCTTTAACATAGATAATATTGCATTTACATTATTTAATTTACCCATTTATTGGTATGGGATAATATTGACTAGTGGGATATTATTAGGAACGCAAATGGCGGCATTTATGGGAAAAAAAGAGAGAATAAATCCAGAGTTAGTATATGATTTTATAATGATAGATTTAATTTTTGCAATAATAGGTGCAAGAATTTATTACGTTATTTTTAAATGGAGTTATTATAAAGATAATTTATCGCAAATATTTAATCTTAGGCAAGGGGGCATCGCCATATATGGAGCCATTATTACATCAGTAATTGTAGCATATATATATACTCAAAAGAAAAGACTAATTTTTTGGCAATTCGGCGATATATGGGCGTATGGCTTGTTAGTGGGGCAAGCAATCGGAAGATATGGTAACTTTGTGAATAAAGAAGCGTTTGGAGAATATACGGATAGCCTATTTGCGATGAGAATATTAAAAGATGAAGCAGCTCAATCATTTAGCCCATTAATACTAGAAAATTTGGTAGTAGAAAATGAGTTAACATATATACAAGTACATCCCACGTTTTTTTATGAATCTACGTGGAATATATGTTTATTAATAATATTGTTACTGTTTTATAAGAATAAAAAAGCTCACGGTGAGATTTTCTTTTTATATATAGCAGGATATGGATTAGGCAGGTTTTGGATAGAAGGTTTGCGTACAGACCAGTTAATAATCCCTGTAATTGATATAGCTATATCACAAGTTGTAGCAATATTATCAGTCGTATTTGGAATAACAGCTTTTATTTTATGCAGACGTAAATATAACAAAAATATTTATGTGACTAGAAGATAATTATAGAAGAAAACTTCATTCAGTGGGGGTTCTAACCCCACTGAATGTTAGTTGCCTTAATCTGAAAAGATTACTTGCTCTTTATCTCACCGCCTAAGAGGCGGGAGTATT
>MDJN01000138.1 GCA_001995005.1 Candidatus Parepulonipiscium sp. PG-Nun2H_MBin03
AAAAAAAAAAAAAAGTTTATGCTAGGCAGCAACCATTTATTTCTCAGCTTTTAGAAAAGCTAATTCGTCATTTTCAGCTAGATCTTAGTCTAGTTGGCTGGATACTGGACTTCCTAACTTCTTAACTCATAGCTCCTGACTGTGAACAACTAAAACAGGCTCAGATGCCTCATCAAGTGTAGCTAGACCTATTTCTTTTAAGGGACAATACAAATATTTTGACTGTTTAACAAAACCTTTCTTGAAAAGACTTTAAAAAAAAAATCACCATGGTACTAAGAATAGGAAAAGGAGGGACAAAGTGGATATACAAGAATTGTAGCTACAGCTCAATTGCGTTGGGTCATGAGTGGTCAGATAAAAGGAACATTACAATGAAATAAAACATAATAAAACAATTAAATATACAGTAAGACTGCTAACTAGTCTTTTTTTGAGACTGTTTGGCATCTGGAACTCTCCTCAATTTCTGCATTTCTAAAATCCTGTCTTTGCACATTTGATATGATAGGAATGTAAAAACATGATCTGCCCGACATAATACTAGAAAACTATTCAGTTCTGTGTTCTCATGTAGAAAATATTTTGCTGCATTTGCTCACAACAAAAGATATATCTGCAAATGCATCCAAAAGCACAATTCTTATTGTAATGGTTTAAATTTCCTTGTGTTCAAAATGCCTTTTTTTCATCTCAGATGGAAACATTCATCAGAAGAGAGAAATGCTTTTGTTGCCTAGTGAAGGTTCTATAATCAACATAAATTGCTGCAATTAAAGACATGACAATAAAAGGAATTTATTTGCTTTAGATTGAATCTTTTTTGGTTATTTTTCCCACATGATACATTGACAAAAGAGTGGATTTGCATTTCTTTGCAAGTTGCTGTCCCTTCATTGTGGTATGCTAGTTAGCACAATGACTATGCTGCCATATAGTGAATATGAAAAGGCTCTGCTCTGACTGCACTATCAGATCCAGTGAGCACCTGATAATAAGCGAGATCCACCTGAGGAAATCTATTCTCATTACTTTATATGGCATGGTGGACGTACCACATACATTATTCATGTATCCTGCAATATCTTATTGACCTCTGTCAAGGGCATTTGGACGGGTATTCATCTGGACAAAATTGACCAATCACAGCCTCCAAATGGGACATATGCAAAATTCAGAGGTGGCGTAGAGTGTTGAATAATGTGACTCATTGCTGCATGCTGCTGTGATATTGAAATGTATGCACAAAGGGGCCTACATGCCTGTCGACAACAAATACTGCCTGAGACTGATAGCCTGAACACTGCTCTGACCTTTGACCTTTCCGCATTTGAATGCCACTATGCAGGCCTTCATTACTTTCCTTCCTTTCTGTAAATTTGAATAAATCAAACTATTGTAAAACACACTCATATATCTGTTTTGACTTTCATACACTATGCCAGGGTGTTCCGTATGAGCAGTCACGTGGTTAAATTGCAGATTTTAATTTTTGTTCACCTGAAGTTTCACTAGTCAACTAGTCAGCTATCAAAATCACCATCATCAGCTGACACCATGCATTGTTGTACAATAATCACTCATCTACCCTTTAAGCACAGTGCATTACCTAAGACTGGCCATGCATTCATAGTCGTAGTTATCATGCATGATTTTAATCCTGGGCAGTGTGGGGCGCCAATGCAGCAGACAAGCAACAAAAGCAAATGACATAAAGAAACATGGTTGTATTTCCCAATGCTTGACTACAGTCAACAGTGGAAGTACTTTTCCAGAGCAGACATAGATTCGCTTCAACAATTATTTCAAGTTATTCAGTGTTAAGACAACAGAATTTAAGGGATTTGGAGAAGGAAAGACTCCTCATATTCTTGCAAGAAAGTAGCGTTACCACAGTCAAACTATCTCCAGCTTAAACGAGCTCGCTGGGGGTTTAGTCCAATCAGATGGCAGCTCATTGGTTAAAAGAGCCAGTCATGGATTCTGATTTTACACCTATCCTTCTTTGGCCCTGCCTGCATTAGTTAACCCTTTACTGTTTTATTTAAAAGAAGAACTGATTCATTTATATTGGGTGAAAAAAATGCCATATCTCCTGTGATCAGTCGGTGAGTTGACTACTTTGGGAGAAGAAATGACCGATAAAACGCAGCAGTCATGAATCCCTCAGAAGCACAGCTTGGTGAAAGTGGCGTACTGAAATTTATGTTACATCCAGAAGTCAGCATGCTCTCTTACATCATCAGGGTTAAAAACCTCTGAATGGTTTTAGCAAAGAGGATCTGTAAAATGCTGACCTGAGGTTATCAATGCATAGATTTAGCCTGATACCAGATTGACACTGTGATTTCATTTGACTTCACCAAACCAGACCAGTGTGAAGTGGCAAAAAAAAGAAAAGATAAAAAAGAAAGAAAAGAAAGAAAAAGGAAAGAAAGAAAGAAAACAAAATTGTTTAATACATGTAATTCATCTGTCTAATACAGTATGTCATGTAATAGGGTTCAAGGAATATAATATAATAAATGGACATTTAGTTATAATGGTATTAGTTCAGTTTCACCTGTTGAACAATACTTAACAGTCTGATTTAAACAATTTGCCTGCATTGATCTGTTTTTTACTCAGCTTCGTTCACACTTGGAAGCATAATGTTTGCCACACATCTGAACAGTAGAGAGAAAAATAGCTCAAAGAAACTGCTGTAACGAAAAAGCTGTATTGCAGACATAACAGCCTTTCAAGATAGGGCCACATGACAGCTGCATTATGGTGTTAATGAGGGTTTAATACGGCATCTTTGTTTCAATCTGTACTGTAGTCTTCTATATGTACACACCGGCGCACACAAACATACACTAGAAGCAGACACAAGTTACAACCCATACACAAGTGCAAACAACTACACAAGAAGTAGGGCATGAATATTTATCAGATGCATACAAAGAATTTTTACAACAAAATAGCATAAGAGAAAAAATTGATAACTATAGAAATAAATCGTCTGTAACCCTGAACCCACTATTGCCACAAACAGTAATAGATAAAGTGAATGATGTAGACAGCTATAAGCAAAAGTCCACTATAGAAAATTATGTAAAAGAACTAACAAAAGAACTCGCAAACGATTTAGCTGCTAAGAAAATAGAAGCAACAGATGTAGTACCATCAGAAGCGCTGAAAAGTATAGCAAAGAAAGTAACGGAAGAATTAGCTAAGTTGGTGGCTGAGGAAAAGCCAGAAAAAAAAGTAGCTAAAGAGTTAATCCAGGAAAATGAACCCTGCGAAAGAGTAGTTGAAGGTGCTGACAATATTGAGGATATTAAAGAGCCAACTGAAGAGCAGTTAAAATTTATCCAAGAATTTCAGCAAAAACTACAAGCATTAAAACAATCATTCTTACTGAACATGGAGATTGCAGAAGAGGAAGATGAAGCAGACGAAGAAGAAGTTCAGGAAATGGTAGCAGAATATGGTGACATTGTGGAAGCACTTGAGGATAAAGATAGTGAGATAAAAAAAATACACAATGAAGTGGTTAAAGTAAAGCAAGCATTAGACCAACTGAAACTAGAGTATCCAGAAGATACGGTAAAGGCACAAAACGTAATATTTAGAGATGTGGAACCTCAGCTTAGCTATGTTAAGCAAGCGGAAACATCAGGTGAGTTTGCAAGACTTGACTATTTATTTGAAAATAATATGAGAGTCGAACCATTTGGTAATAATGCATTCCCAATTGATTGGATAAATGTTTCATTAGCGGAGTTAATTTCTATACCACAAGTTAATTGTGATTGGGCTACTCAGTCTAAAATTAGCCAGTCTTATCATAAGTATGGGCATTTGATTATTGGGAAAGAGCAAGATAGTAGAAAATATTATATTGGTATTCCTGATACTGCAATGCGTAGCCGCAGAAATTCTATAGATATTGAGAAAGTAATTGAGTTTGTGCTAAAACAAGGTCGCAAAACTAGGGGTCATGAAAATGGTTATTGGATAGCTCACATGTAAGCTTCCTAAAAAAGAGAGAATATATGTAGTAATTATTGAAGCGGGGAAATATAATCCCTGCTTTTTTTTTGCTCTACTTCAAAAAAATAGACTAAACATGAGTTCAGTCTATTTATAAGGATTAGGCATTTGCACCATCCATTAGAGCATTAAGCTTAGTTTCTAATTTAGTTTTAGGAACAGCGCCCATTATTGTGTCTACAACTTCACCATTTTTAAAAATCAAAAGTGTAGGTATAGACATAATTTTATAAGTAGCAGCAAGTTTTCTATTAGCATCAGTATCTACCTTACCAATTTTAACTCTACCCTCATACTCTTGAGCTAATTCATCAATAATTGGAGAAATCATTTTGCATGGGCCACACCAGTCAGCATAAAAATCTACTAACACTGGAACATCAGCTTCTAAAGCTTCGGCAGTGAAATTTTCTTCATTAAATTTTATAAGCATAAAAATAACCTCCTAAGAAATATAGTACTGTTCAGTCAAATATGGTTTTCTAGTAAAAAGTCCTCGTGTCAAGACTAGCTACTTAATAATGCCAATAGTATACAATACTAAAATCAGTATACTATATAGAAAATAAATTTCAAGGCACCTAAATTAAATATTATGGAGCTTTAGCCTCTAAACGGTTTATAGTAAATCCCAACTCAGAAAACTTTTTTTCATATTCAGTCATAACATTATCAGTCATCCCAGAATTGTGTAAATCCAAAGTGACATTTTTAACTAACCACTTTCGAAGTGAAAATTCTTCAATAGCCGAAGCAAATAACCCTTTATTGTCAGTTTTAAAATGCAGTTCACCATCAGAAGATAGGATTTTAGCATATTTATCTAAGAAATTTCGATACGTCAATCTACGCTTGGCATACCTAGTCTTAGGCCAGGGGTCAGAAAAGTTTAAGTAAATTCTACCGACTTCTCCATCAGCAAAAATATTTAAACAATCTTCCACATCAAAATATAAAAAATATAAATTAGCAGGCATGTCCACGGCTTTTTTACAAGCTTTGTATACAATGGTTTCAGCCTTCTCAACTGCAATATAATTAATATCAGGATTTAAAATAGCCATCTGGGTAATAAATCCACCTTTACCGCTGCCAAATTCTACATGTATAGGATTTGTATTACCAAAGAAATTTTGCCATAGGCCTTTATTTTCCTCTGGATTTTTAATTACTTTATCACTTGTTTCTAAATACAATGTTGCTCGAGCATCTCGCCTAAGTCTCACGAGTAAGGACCTCCTTAGATTTTATCCCCAAAGTAGAGATAGTTTTATATTATAACGCAATCTTATCAAGTTCTAAAAAGGTGTGGAAAAAAATTCCACACCAATACTTATTTTTTAGGTTGTTCGGTTGAAGAAGAAGGCATTTTTTGTTGATTATACGGTATATTGGGGACGGGGATAACATCCACGACTTCCAGCTTGGGCAAATAGACATGTTTACGGTCAAGCTGTTTATCAATCCAACGATTTGTTGAAATAATAATAATAGCAGCAATTGGACAAGCAACAAACATTCCGAATGCACCAGCGATACCACCACCGATAGTAACACTTGAAATAATCCAGAAAGGAGTAATACCAAGTGAGTCACCTAAGATTTTTGGTCCTAAATATAGTCCATCAAATTGTTGGATTACAATTATAAATACTATAAGGAACAGAGCAGGCATAATACCTTCAAATAAAGTGATTATGACAGCTGGAACAGCTCCAATAAATGGGCCAAAATAAGGTATCATATTAAATACGCCTAAAATTAATGCCAGTAGTAATGCGTATGGATTTTGCATTAACCATAATCCAAAGAAACAGATAATACCAATAATTAATGAATCTAATGATTTCCCAACAAAGAAACGAATCATCAAATAGTGAGTTTCTTTACATAAAGATAAAAATTTAACAGCTTTTTCTCTTTTTAATACGGCATAAACTAAACGAGTGCTACCATTTGCAAAAGTTTCTTTTTGTCCTAAAACATAAACAGCGACTATAAATGCTATGATGGTATCAAAAAGTAAGCCAGTTAAATTAACAGTACTAGTAACGACTGTAGAAAATATAGTATTTAATGAACTAACTGCAAGGTCAATAAGTGAATTAATATCAATAAAGTCAAACACTTCTTCTACAATATCAGTAGGAATTACAGGTAAGTTAGTACTAACATACATCTCGGCCTCCAGTAGAAATGCTGAGATATTATTAATATAACGCTGAGCATTGTTTACGAAGAATGTGATATTTTCCATAAGTTGTGGTATTAATACACTGATAAATAAATAAGTTCCTCCAAATAGACATCCGTATACAATTGCAATCGACCTACGTCTAATTGATCTACATTGCTTAGCAGTTTTAGGTTGAAGTCTTTTTGTAAGATGACGCTCAAAAAAATTCATAGACGGATTCATTAAATATGCAATAGCTAGTCCAGCTATAATTGCATCAAATATGCCTATGAAGGTAGTAAATCTACCAAATAGCTCTGGAAAAAATGTATCTGTAGTTGATGAAAATCGAAATACTAAAATAGATACAGCAACTACTAGTATAGTATAGAAAGCCATTTTTGTATAAGCGGGGTCAAATAGTTTTTTCACAAGTCATACCTCCTTTTTAGATTGAAGTTCAAATAATTATATCATAAGTTTATTTAAAATGGAATATAATATTTAAAAAAATTTTATCAAATTTATTTGCTAATCAGAGTATTGACTTGGAAGTATAAAAGTATACATCAAGTATAATAATTTTTTCCTAATACAAAAAACACAGTCCAAATAGACTGGGTTCAAAATATTTTTAAAATTATTTGACTAATGGAATAAATTCCTCATAACCTTGTTGTTTCATTTCATCTAAAGGAATAAATTTTAGCGATGCACTATTGATACAATAACGTTCGCCGCCCATATCTGCAGGCCCATCATCAAAAACATGACCAAGATGAGAATTAGACAAAGAAGTTCGAACTTCAGTACGTATCATGCCATGGGTTTTATCAGAAACTTCGGTAATTAAATCTTTAGAAATTGGTGCCGAAAATGCTGGCCAGCCACACCCACTATTAAATTTATCACTAGAAGCAAACAATGGCTGACCCGAAACTATATCTACATAAATTCCTGGGCCGAATTCTTCGTCATACTCATTGCTAAAAGGGCGTTCAGTAGCATTAAACTGAGTCACCTCAAACTGTATAGGTGTTAATCTAGTTTTCAACTGCTCTTTAGAATAACTTTTATACTTAGCATCAGGGTCAAAAGCAGTACGAGCCAATTCATATATATCTGGTCCAATATGACAATAACCTTGTGGATTATTTTCCAAATAATTTTGGTGATAATCTTCCGCAAGATAATATGTTTCTAAGGGAAGGTTTTGTACCATAATCTTTTTCTGATAATCAGCTTGTAATTGATGTAAAGCCTCACGTATCAATGGCTCATCAGCAGGATCAGTATAATAAATTCCGGTTCTGTACTGCGAGCCTACATCATTGCCTTGTCTATTTAAAGAAGTTGGATCAATCGCTTTAAAAAACGTCTTTATAAGGAAAGGAAGAGTGACCGCATTTTCATCATAAACAACTTCAACTGTCTCCACATACCCTGTAGTATCAGTGCATACTTCTTTATATGTTGGCTGTGCAGAATTATTTCCGTTTGCATAACCTACAGTAGTTTTCAATACTCCATAAACTTGTTGTAAAAATTTTTCAAGGCCCCAAAAACAACCGCCTGCAAGATAGATTTTTTTCATAAAACACCTCCATAGCTTAAATAAGAAAAACTCCACTATCTTATAAAGCTAACATTATTTTAAATTCTTACAGCAACATTTTAGCATATAATCTCACAATTTGTCAAATTTACTCCATTGAAATCAATCAATGAGCCTAATAATCATCTTATAACAAATGTTCTGGTACAATCCCTACCCAATTTCCATTATCATTATTCAATAAATACTCGCCATCATATTCTTTAATCATCACTGACCAATTTCCATCATTATAACGATACACAACTGTCATCTCAATTACTTCATCACCATTAATAACATCGACACAAACTAGACCGCCTTCTAATGAAGCACTAATATGAGTTATCTCCATCTCTGAATTAGCTAAACCAGGAGCCAAGCCTAACACTAGCTCAAAAATTTCCTCATCGCTTAGTTCAAATTGTACAACTTCCATATAGCTAGTCCAGCCATCTTCTTCACAGGTAAAGTTATAATTATATATCATTGAAGGTTCATCGCTACCATTTTCACTAATAGTTAGCTCCAAAGTAGTAAGGTTGCCATTAGTAACATAATCAGTAATCTCAATGTCCATCCCTTTTAATCTAAAAACAAACTCATGCGCCTCCTTAGCAATTTGCTCCGGTGTATTAGGAAGTCTATCAAGACCATTTATCGTACTATCGCTAAAATCAATTGCCTCACTACTAGAAATGATTGCACTATTTGCCGTAACATCAGCACTTGCAGCATAAATTGCCGTTGTTGCCCCTAAAAGACACCCCGCTGTTATAAGTTTTGTCCATTTACTCGCTTTATTATTGTTCAACATATTCCTCAATCTCCTCTCGACTTGTTGCTTAGGTGTTCCAAAGCCTAAGCCCATATGAACACTTGACACATTCACATTATCTAAAATAATTAATCCATACTGTTTTTTATTTTCCATCGACAATCCTTTAACTACTAATTCATCGCACGAACATTCCAACTGCTCAATAAATTCCTTTTGCAAAATATACACAATAGGATTAAAAAAGTGCAATACCACAATAATTTGTGAAAGTAGCTTCCACCATAAATCTTTGCGTTTTAGGTGGATTAATTCATGCTTAAAAATGTAGCTTAATTCATCCTCATCAAATTCTTTGGCTGGTAATAAAATTATGGGAGCATTAAATCCTACCAAAGCAGGTGTATGCAATTGAGAATTTAATAAATCAACTTCTTTATCAATACTAAGCTGAGATTTTTCTCTATTTAAACAGTCTACATAATGACTATTCGGTATGTCTCTCAGCTTTAAAAGATTAAGTAACTTTGAAAATTTCGCATACTTATATATATAATAAATTGCTAATCCAACCCCCACAGCTACCCATATTGACCCAGCTATCATAAGCCAATCAATAGTTACCGTTGTTGCCACTAGAGCAGGGCTTGCCTGACTAACTTGGCTTACCCCACTCGCTTGAGCTGGTCTTGGCGATGTAGTTACATTCTGTATTCTGACCATACTATCAAGTATAGTCTGTTGTGGGATGAGGCTACTGACCACATTACTTAGCGGCAATACAAATAGCAATAAATTAATTTTTAGTAAATTAAATCTCCAACTTGAATCTAAATTTTTATGAAGCAACTTACCTAGGCCCATAATTACCATAAATGCCATACTACCTACAAATGACAATCGTAAAACTTCATAAAATATAGTTATCATCTACTGTTCCTCCAGCCATTTTTTTAAGTCATCTACTTCACTAGGTGCCATCTTCTTCCCTTGATTTAGCGCCGCTAAAAAATTTTTTAATGAGCCATTATAAAAGTTATTCAGCATACCTTGAGCTTCTAAACTATCGTACTCTTCTTTACTAACTAGCGTCGTGTATTCAGTCGTTTTCCCAACACTTTTTGCTGATAAAAGTTTACTACTGACTAATTTAGTCATATAAGTGGATAAAGTCTGATGCTTCCAACCCTTGGAGCAACTTGTATTGAAATACTCTAATATCCAAGCAAAAGTTTTAGGTTCTGACTGTTCCCATAAAACTGTCATGATTTCCATTTCTGTTTTTGTAAGTTTTTTAAACATAGCCAACTCCTTAATGAATTATTCGCCTATATGTCCATCGGCTTATTAATATATTACTATAAACTTATAGGCGAGTCAATACCTTTTTTGAAATTTTTTCAAAAAAATACCTCCGCTTATTTAAGAGGAGGTATAAAAAACGAGTTTCTTCCTTATAATAGTAATTTAATTTACAGTGCTGCAAGGGCCACTGAATTTAATAAACTCCAAGGACTGTTGCCCAAAAAACATAAAGTTGTCAGATAAATATTATTGCTTCCCTTTATCTGCATTATTTCACAAACTGTA
>MDJN01000139.1 GCA_001995005.1 Candidatus Parepulonipiscium sp. PG-Nun2H_MBin03
ATGCTTGGGGAGAAGTTGTAAGCCAAACTGAAACTATACCAAATAGGTTTAAGTTTAATGGGCAACAACTAGACCCTATAACACAGCAATACTACTTAAGAGCAAGGTATTACAACCCAGTAATTGCAAGGTTTACACAAGAGGATACCTATAGAGGTGACGGGCTTAATTTATACGCATATTGTAGAAATAATCCTGTAATGTATGTAGACCCTAGTGGTCATGACAGCCATCTCAAAAAAGAGAATAGTTATGCAGATATTGAATCTAAAATCTTATTTAGAGGCGAAAGAGCTACATCAACACCAGAGCTTATATTTGAAAATGGTATTTTACCTAAAGGTAGCCATAATGATCCACTATTACACACTAAAAGCAATACAACCGCAGGTAATTTTATTTCCACAACTAGTCACTTTGAAATAGCAAGAGAGTTTGCAGGAAAAAATGGATATATATATGTTCTAAAAACTAATAATTATATTGATATTAATATGACATATGGTTCCAATGCATTATTTCCAGAGCAATTTGAATTTGCAATTCCAGGAGGAATAAAACAACATGAAATTATAGGAGCTTATATGAAACAAAAAGGTATAGTAATAGAAGAATTAATAAACAATCCAAATTATTTAGGAGAATAATATGTTAGAAGAGATATTAGAAGTTAATATAACAAACTCTCATACAGAATTAATAAGAGCTAAATTATACTTGCATGAAGATATTAATTCTGTAAAGATAGAATTACATTTTAATAACACAATAATTAGCTGTAGTGAAGAAAATTATTTTTCGGCATTAGTCCAATTAAGAGAAATATTAGAATTAAATAACTTATATTTATTATGTAAAGGTTGTGAAAGAGATGTATATCCATCACATATGCAAATTTCTATGGGTTTAGGAAGAAAAGCCTACAAATTAACTATGGGAAAACAAGCTTTACAAGAAGATATCGTAGATATATTTTCAATAGGAGAAATAAATAGATATGTCACTATACATGAACAAGAAGTGTATTTTGAGGAATGGATAAAAAGTTTAAAATAATTTACGGTAAGAAGTGTATGGGCAATTGCTCTAAGACCAAAACGGCAACAAAACTCATCAAGTATCTATGACTGTGATAGAATAACAACAATCTATAAAGTCGATAACACACAAGAATACTATCAGTACGACCTAGCAAGCAATATCATAAGTGTGACAGATGGTGCTGGAAGAAACTAGTATACGAAAAGAAAAACTGCTTTTAGAAACTCTTATAAATGCCAGAATTACTAGATATGTAAAAGCAAAAAATAAGCTATCAAGGTCAATTCCTCATCTTGATATAAAACAGTATAATTACGACCTTCAGCTAATAGTCAACAAAAAACCCAACAAAGTTACAAATGCTTTTAAAATCTATTACGACAAAGATATGCTTAATTTTGAGGTGAATCCTATTGATGATTTTGTTATGATAGTTCATAACGCAGTAGTTAGTCATTATAACATTAATAACAATTATATCACAGCTGATATAATTTACAGGACGATTATAGGAGATACTTCTAACTCAAAAAAGGCTACAGAAAAAACTAAACAGCTCATAAAAGATGCCATCATAAAACTAAGTTTTATACGAGTAGAAATAAATCTGGAAAATGAATGTGATGCTCGCAATATTGCCTTAGAAAATTACGATTATAACAGGGCTTTATTGGAAGTAGATATTCACAAGGTTAAGACAAAGAACGGTAAAGAGGTAGAAGCATTTCATATTCTCAGAGAACCTTTACTCTATTGGTACGCAAATAAAGTTAGTCAAGTGTCTACCCTGCCTATAGAAATCTTAGCCACCAAAGGACGTTTCACTGTTGAAAAAGCCATTATTACTGACAGATTAATAGGTCAAATTGAATATATGAAAAGTAAAAGTGGTAAGAGAAATAATGTTATTTTATTTGATACATTATTTAGAGGAGTTTACAATATAGACCAAATGCCTAGCTCTAATAAAGCTAGATTAAGAAAAGAAGTTGATAAGAATTTCCTATGCCATTTTAAATCATTGAATTATATTAGTGATTTTATCATGGACACAAAATCTATTAAAATAACCTTGTAAGCCAAATCAGATAAAGGGGGTTCGCCAAAAAAGCGAAAGCCCCCACTTTTTTATATAAATAGGCAGCCCGAGAAAGGTAATTAGAGCAATTTTGATAT
>MDJN01000140.1 GCA_001995005.1 Candidatus Parepulonipiscium sp. PG-Nun2H_MBin03
TAGTTGGAGCGATACTAACATCTCTTACTATGGTTTTTACTGAGCAACTGGTATCAATTTTTGATACAAATGTAGAAGTACACGCATTTTCTAAAGAATATTTATTCTATTATGGATTTTTTATAATACCACAACTGCTTTTTTCAAGCTTGCAAGTGTACACCATTGCTATTGGCAAATCAAATCTAGCAATGATAAGTTCACTTTTTGGAGGGGTTGTCAATATTGTACTAGACTATGTTTTAATTTACCAAATGAATATGGGAATGAAAGGTGCTGCCATTGCTACTGGTGTTGGTATGGCTATCCCTTGTATAATACTATTTAGAGGATTTTTATCTAAACAAAACATGTTATACTTTAGCAAGATAAATTCAAAATTTAGTGTGTTATTAGAAACTATGACAAATGGATTTTCAGAATTTTCATCTTACTTAGTAAGTGGCGTGGTTATGTTATTATTTAATGCCCAAATGCTTAAGATAGCTGGGGAAAATGGGGTTGCAGCTAGTACAATAACTTTTTATGTATTTGCTTTTATGAGTGCGTTATATATGGGGTATATGATGGGGGTATCGCCTGTACTTAGCTACTTTTATGGTGCGAACAACTCATCAAATCTAAAGAAAATCAGAAAGATTAGTATTAGGTTCATATCTATTATTTCGGTGATAACTACGGTCTTATCTGTTGTATTCTCAGATATTCTAGTAAATATTTTTACTAATCAAAATAGTGAAGTATATGCTCTTGCAGTAGATGGGAATAAGCTATTTTCTATTGCTTTGTTGTTTGTAGGGTTTAATACATTTGCTAGTATGCTATTTACGGCATTATCAAATGGAAAAATATCAGCCATTATATCATTTTCAAGAACCTTTATATTTTTAGTAGGTACTATTATTATTTTGCCTATATTTTTTGACCTTACAGGTCTATGGCTTGCTGTTCCAGTATCTGAGGTGATTGCAATTATATTATCATTTATACTATTTAAAAAGTATCAGAATATATATGGATATTAATACTATACAAGTTGAAGGGAGAAGAATAAGTATGAAAAAATCAAAATTATTAGTAACAATAGGGGTATGTAGTGGATTAGGCTTATATTACAAAGATACTCTAAAACTATTATACAAAACTATGCAAGCATTTAAACCACAAAATTTGGCTAAAAGTTTTCAATCTATGTATGAAATTCAACCATCACGAGTGATGCTACCAAGCAAGAACCCAAGTAAGTTTTATTATGATAAGAAAGAATTAATTGATAACTTTTACTTTGATGGGAAACAAATTGGTACAAGAACCTTTATGGAAGATACTAAAACTTCTGCCTTGTTGATATGTAGAGGAAATAAAATTTTATTTGAAGAATATTACTTAGGGAGTGATGAAAGCACTAACTTTTCGGCTAACTCTGTTACAAAATCTATTACTTCAGCATTAGTTGGAATAGCAGTGCAGGAAGGGAAAATCAAAAATATAGATGAGAGTATAGCTAATTATATAGATGAATTTAAAGGTACTGAACTTGCTACAGTTTCTATTAAAGATTGCTTACAGATGTCTAGTTGCATAAATTTTAATGAAGAAAGAGATATGGGTAAGATTTCTTTTAGTAGTATGTTTGGAAAAAATAAAATGAAGATGATAGCAAAGCTTGGTTTATATGCTCCAAGTGGTACAGATAGAAGGTACTCTAGCATTAATACTGATATTTTGGGAGAAATTATTAGCAATGCAACTGGCGAAACCTTAACAGACTATATGCAAAAACACTTGTGGTCAAAAATGGGGTCTGAGCATAAAGCTTATTGGACATTAAATAATAATAAAGAACTAGCAAGTGGGGGGCTTCATATGACACTGCGTGATTTTGCTAGATTTGGATTAATGTATCTCAATAATGGCAAGGCTCAGGAGAAACAAGTATTATCTTCTGAATGGATACAAGCTTCTAAAAACACTGACGCACCACATCTACAACCACCAGGGGGTAACAGAGCTGATAGTAAACTGGGGTATGGTTATGGGTGGTGGATACCTGATGGAAATCCAAATGAATTTGTTGCTATTGGAGTATTTGGTCAGTGGATTTATGTTAATTCAGCACAAAATATTGTTATTGTAAAACTGAGTGCTGATAGTACATTTGAAGATAATAATAAAGAAAAGAAACATATTGAATTTTTTAGAGAAATTATAAAAGAACTTTAATTAAAGTAAATTCTAGGTTAGAAATCAGTTTAAGTTAATGTGACTTAAACTAGCTAAAATCTGAGATTATATATATGAAATAATACAACGATGTTTAAGTATCAATTATTACTTAGATATCGTTTTTTTTATATTTATAAGTATATTACTTATAAATATATTCTATTAACCTAAATTATGGAAATACTCATAATAAAATTTAGATATTGAGATTAGGGAAATAAATGATGGAAAAACCCTACTTTCAATCCATCTTAAATATTATTAGAAGTATTAATTTATTTTTTTTGGATTGAGTTAAAATTTTATATAAAATTACTTTTGAAAAATATAGTAATTTATTGCATTTCTGAAAGCTCTCAATTAAGAACTAGATGTTCTTTGTTGGGAGCTTTTTTCTTATACGATGTTATTTTTCGGTGTCGTTCACCTCCTAAAAAACTTTGGACTTTAACTAACCATTAATTTTCAAAGAAAAAGGAGATTATGAACATGGCAAAATACAACCGTAGTAACTATACTTTAAATAAGTTTAGCACAGGTATTGTATATGTTTTTGACAGTGAGATAATTGAGGCTACTTTAGAGGATGCTAGTTTAACAGAAATTCAAAAAAAATGCTTTATTCAGTATTACTTTCTAAACGTATCTATACGTCAGATTGCTAAAAATGAAGGGCGTCATATGTCAAGCATACAAGAAAGCTTATTAGCAGCAACCAAAAAACTCAATATGTTATTTTTTAAAAAGTAAGAGTTGTTACTAGGCAGGAGGTAGTACTTCCTGCCTATACATAGTTAAAATATATGGATTTACGCATTTTTACGCAATATATCATCTTTTTATAACT
>MDJN01000141.1 GCA_001995005.1 Candidatus Parepulonipiscium sp. PG-Nun2H_MBin03
CAAGGTGCAAACACTCTTTCACAAAATGTGTCACTTCTTCTGTTAAAAAACTGATATAGTATATGCATACCCAAGTGACTCATACCAACTTCGTATACATCTGGAAATGCAAACGCAAAATGTATGTCTATTTCATCTATATCTTTGTTATAGCTATTTAGTTCTCCACCAATATATCTTGCAGGTTTATCCACTTTTTTTAATATTGAATCCATTAATTTTTTCTCCTTAGAAGAGGTATAACGCTCCCCTTTTAGCTTATCTTACTACTTCTCTCCAGCTTAAATCCCCTCGTTCTAAAGCTTTTACCAGTAACTCTGCTGTTGCAAGGTTTGTAGCAATCGGAATGTTATGAATATCGCAAAGTCTTTCAAGAGTTGTGCTGTCAGGCTCATGTGGTTTTAAGCTTATTGAATCTCTTAAAAATATTATCATGTCCATCTGATTATGTGATATTTGTGTGCCTATCTGCTGTACTCCACCTAGATGTCCTGCTAAATATTTGTATATTGTCAAATTTGTTGCATCTTCTATTAGTCTACCTGTTGTCGCTGTTCCATACAGTGAATGTCTAGCCAAAATATGTCTATATGCTATACAAAAGTTTTCCATCAATTTTTTCTTTGCGTCGTGTGCTACCAATCCTATATTCATATTAACCTCCTAAAACATTGTCTCTTCTCTATTTACTCCCACACTTAAAACCAATCCCATACCCATCATATTTGCCCATAAAGAACTGCCTCCGTAACTTACAAATGGCAAAGGCAATCCTGTATTTGGTAAAATCCCTGTTACAACCCCTAAATTAATAAAAGATTGTGCAGCTATCATGCCGATATATCCCACAATTATTAGTTTACCAAAATCATCTGTTACAATATAGGCTAAATGCAATCCTCTTGCAATAAATAAAATTATCGTAGTAAGCAATATAAAAATTCCTACAAAGCCAAATTCCTCAGCAATAGTTGCTACAATAAAATCATTATGTGATTCTGGTAAATAATTCAGTTGGCTAATAGCCCCTTCATAAATACCTTTTCCGTATAATCCTCCCGAACCTATTGCATCAATTGATCTACTAGTTTGATAATTATCACTTTGTGAATTTCCACCAGTAAATGCAGATACTATCCTATTTCGTTGATAATCATCAATAATATTTTGGTTAGGATTTCTAATTATATACCCAACCCCTATGCTTAACGTTATAATCCCTATCAATGTTACACTCAAAATATATTTCATCTTTAAATTGCTTATAAATAATTGGACTACAAGTAACATTAAAATTACAAGACTAGTCGATAAATTTGGCTGCCTATTTATCAAAATAAACGGGATAAATTGAAATAATCCTATTTTCCCTATTGATATTATCGAGTTTATTTTAGAATTGCACTTAGATATTAATTTAGCCGTACAAAATATCATACTTATCTTAGCAAATTCAGACGGTTGAATTTCTATAAATCCTAAATCAATCCACCTAGTAGCACCTTTATTTGCTACTCCTACTAATAAAACGCTAAGTAATATTACATTAGTAATTATATATATTAAAATATAATACTCTCCCAATTTCCTATAATTTATAAACATTATTATAATCATAAGAATTAGGCCAATTACAAAAAATAGTATCTGCTTAATTAATGTCTGTCTATCTCCTGAAAAAGAAGTTGCACTGCTTATTGCTAAAATTCCAATGCAAACTAATATACACATTAATAGTATCAGTATAATATTTACTTTTTTTAGAGATATCTTCTTATTAAATAGCACTTCAAACTCCTTTATTTTTTTAAGTTCTTTATAGGAATATTTGCAGATAATATAGGGGTCATAACCGAATATTCCTCATTTTCAATAGTAGCTACTTGAATATTCAAATCATCTAGATCAACCTCTACATATTTAGAAATTACGGATATTATGTCTGCTTTCATCATTTCTAATAATTCAGGCGAACAATTTATTCTATCATGTATTAACACTAATTTTAATCTATCTTTCGCTATATTTCCTGCTTGTGTTTTCCTTTTAAATAAATCATCTAACATTTGCCTCCCCCGTTCTGTTATTGTGTAAATCCAAACATCTTTTTAAGTCTACCCACAAAATTGTCATTTATATCTAAGTCTAAAAACGGCACTTCATTGCCTATCACCCTCTCAGCTATATTTTTAAATGCTTTACCAGCAATAGAGTTCGCTGTAGATACGGCTGGCTCACCTTTATTAGTTGTTATAACAATACTTTCATCATCAGGTACCACGCCTATTAATTCTATTGATAATATATCAGAAACATCATCAATAGCCATCATATCTCCTCTTTTTACCATGCTCATGCGTACTCTATTAATAATCAAATGAATATCAGAAATTCCATTAGCTTCTAATAGGCCTATAATCCTATCTGCATCTCTTACCGCAGACACTTCAGGAGTCGTCACTACAACAGCTGTATCAGCTCCAGATATAGCATTTTTAAAACCCTGCTCT
>MDJN01000142.1 GCA_001995005.1 Candidatus Parepulonipiscium sp. PG-Nun2H_MBin03
GATAAAAAGGAAATATGGGATATATTAATTTTGGAAGTAATATATCCATCTACTTCCAAAATTTAATTGATGTACTTTATACCTAAGTATATCAATTAAATTATATTGCCACGGACTATAATGCAACTTTCTGTTAGTCTCATTTTATTTATCTATAACTACATCCCCGTTTTCATCTAACAATGGGGTCATGCCACCATAAGGGGTTTGAGATAGTAGGTAATTAACACCTGTTGTAGTGTCTACAATTATTTCTATTGCAGTTAATCCTATTCCTTTATGTGGTGCTATTACTTGGGTTAATTTTGAAATAAATCTTTTTTCTTCATTATCTTTTTTAAACATAATTATTTCCTTTCTATTTATAAATTTCTCGTTATTCTATTACACATTCGCCCTCCAACTTTAAGGGATATGCCTATTATTGTCCATTAAAACGAAATAAATGTACTTTTTACTAGAGTCTTACACATATCATAGACATAGAATTTTCTTCATTAATATTAACTAAAAATCCTGCAAGGTCATAGGCATAAATATTACCTATGGGTTTTATATTATTATTTTGCATATACTCAAAAAATATATTATAGCTTTCCTGCAAATCCCAAGACGATTTTTTTATGAAGTACAGGTAATTCCCTGCAGGTTTTTCGTGATAATATTTTGAACTGTATTTTTTATCAGTTTTAACATACATATGCGTAACCCCTTTGGTAACAGGGTCTATATTAGCCCCTAGTTGATAATCTGTCAAAGCTTTTTCTTTAGAACAAAATTTATTTATCAGGTCTAAAACTTTTATAAGTGATATATCGTTCAAATCATCTATCTGTACTAAATCAAGTTCATTCAGTGGCATTACAAAATGATGCTCATGTTCAAAATAAGCAATTTGAGGAGTTGTACTATTTTTAGATAAACCCATTTTAATATTTCTACTTGTGCTTTTAATCATAAATGCCATTTCCATTAACTTTTGCTGTTCCATTTTAAGGATTTTTTCTTGCAATTCCAAAATAGATAATATAGTTTCTAAGTCATTATGATTAACAAAGTCTTTAATTTTTTTGAGGGGTGTACCAGTCTTTTTCAGTATTGAAATAATATAAAAATCATAAAATTGTTCTACATCATAATAAGAGTATCCATTGTCATCTACATATCTAGGACAAAATAGCTCTAAATTTTTGTAATGCCTTAAAGTTTCTTTAGTAGTATTGCAAATTGTAGCAAACTCACCAGAAGTTAATCTATTATTCATATAGCCTCCATATGCCAAAAATTAGATATTGACTATGTTGTTACAACACAGTTTATAATAAATAATAAGTTGATACATTAATTTAATCAAGGGGCAACCCCTAATATGATTATAGAAAGGACATTCAAAATGACTAATAGCATTTATACAAAAAATATAACAGCAAGAACACTTATACTTTTTACAATACCAACAATGCTTATGGTATTAATTCAGTCGTTGTATATGGGGTATATGATGGGGGTATCGCCTGTA
>MDJN01000143.1 GCA_001995005.1 Candidatus Parepulonipiscium sp. PG-Nun2H_MBin03
GAAGCTATAGATTAAGATGATAATTTAATTTATAGTTTAATAGAAGATGATGGGGAGTTTCAAAAAGTTGCTCTAGTCCTTATGGAAAGCGATGAATATGATATAGAAATTAATTGACACTCATAGATAAGCGGTTTATAATAAACCTAACACAAAGGCGAAATTTACGTAATAGGCGTAAATCAATATACAGATATAAAAAATGGAGGTGTGGTTTTGAAACCCAGACAGACAAAAAGTAAGTTAAAAATTATTCCGCTGGGGGGACTAGGCGAAGTTGGTAAGAATATGACTGTTTTTGAATACGAAAATGATATTATTGTTGTAGACTGTGGTCTTGCATTCCCAGGAAACGAGATGCTAGGTATTGATCTTGTAATACCAGATATCACGTATCTGACAAAAAATTTAGATAAAATACGTGCATTTATAATTACACATGGACATGAGGATCATATAGGAGGATTACCATATATTTTACGTGATATAAACGTACCAATTTATGCGACTCAACTAACAATAGCACTTATTGAAAATAAATTATCAGAGCATGGCTTGCTTGATACTACAAATAGAATAGTAGTTTCAGGTGGCGAAACAATAAAGTTTGGAAATAGTTTTAAGGTAGAATTTATTAATTCAAATCATAGTATATCAGATGCTGTTATGCTCTCAATTTGGACGCCAGTCGGAACTTTAATTCATACGGGCGACTTTAAAATAGATTATACTCCTATACAAGGTAAGCCGTTAAATTTACACAGATTGGCTGAAATAGGTAAAAAAGGTGTATTAGTCTTACTTTCTGATAGTACAAACTCTGAAAGAGCAGGATATACTCAATCCGAAAAAACAGTAGGTGACACTTTCTCTGAAGTATTTAATAAGTATAAAGATAAGCGGATTATGGTAGCCACTTTTGCTTCTAATGTAGACCGTGTGCAGCAAATAATAAATGCGGCAGCAGAAACTAATCGTAAGGTAACGGTTATGGGTAGGAGCATGGTAAATGTAGTTAAAATAGCGAGTGAACTAGGCTATTTAGATATACCAAAAAATATTTTAATAGAAGTAAATGATTTAAAAAGATATACAGATGATAAAATAGTTATTATTATGACTGGTAGCCAAGGGGAACCTATGGCAGCATTATCAAGAATGTCAAAGTCTGAGCATAGACAAGTAGAAATAAAACCTGGTGATATTGTAGTATTAAGTTCTACACCTATTCCAGGAAATGAAAAAACTGTTTCTAATGTAATAAATGATTTAGCTCGTAAAGGTGCTATTGTAGTAAAAGATGATACACACGTATCCGGACATGCTGCACAAGAAGAATTAAAACTTGTACAAGCTTTGACTCAACCTAAATTTTTCATACCAGTTCATGGCGAATATAAACACTTGCAAAAACATGCAGAAATTGCTACAATGATGGGTATAGAAAAATCTAACATTGTTGTAGCCTCTATTGGAGATGTTGTAGAAGTAGATAAAGCTAGTTGTAAAATTACAAATAGTGTTCCATCTGGACAAATATTAGTTGATGGATTAGGTGTTGGTGATGTTGGTAACATTGTATTAAGAGACAGAAAACACTTATCACAAGATGGTCTATTAATAGCTGTTATGACATTAGATGAGTGTGGAACAGTAGTTGCCGGACCAGACATTATATCACGAGGTTTTGTATATGTACGTGAGGCAGAGAATTTAATGGATCAGGCAAAGATGGTAGTACGCAAAGCACTAGATAAATGTGAAAAGCAAAACGTTACTGATTGGGTATTAATCAAAACTACTGTAAGGGATGATTTACGTGATTTTGTATGGCAAAAAACAAAACGTAGCCCTATGGTTTTACCTATTATTATGGAAATATAAATCTAAAATAAACTGCGTACTTTAACTTAACTTTGTAACGCAGTTTTTAGGTTATATAATATATATTTAAAGGAGTTTAGAAGTAATGAAAGAAATAAAGATTTTAGTAAGCTGTACGGAAGAAAGTATAGCTGTTGAGAACTCGATTTATTTAAATATTATTGAAGGTGCAAATTTATTATCAGAGGCAACTAGTCTACTATCAGATAATACAGGAGATAATATATCAGATAAAAATCATATGTATTGTGGTCTAACAGTGCAATACTGGGCTTGGAAAAATGTTAAAGCAGATTACTACGGACTGTGTACTGATAAAAAATATCTAAGTTTTTCGACTGAAGATATTAAGTATAGTCCTGTAGAACATTGGATAGATAGACGTATTATAAAAGCAGGTGAATCTGATCAATTTTTAGGATATATTACCGAAAATGCAGCGTATGAATATCTAAACGAAAAAGCTATACGTGAAATGAACTTAACAAATAATGAAGTTATACAATCTACAGTAGAGTCAAATGATATGATTATATCTAAGCATATTACACTAGATACATCAGTACTTGAACAATTTGAAGATTATGTACCATCTGTAGAAGATAATAAGCTTAAGGTAACATTAGATATCATAAAAGAGCTGACACCTAATATGCAATCTTTTGCAGAAACTTATTTAAACGGAAATATTTTTTATCCAGAAAATTTATATATAATGAAATCAGAGCTATTTAACGAATATTGTGAATGGAGTTTTAAAATATTAGAAGAACTTGAAAATAGAATAGATAATTCAATGTATTCGGTAGAAGGATTAAAAGTAATCTATCATGTATCTCAAAGACTTTTAGGAATATACTGCACATATATAAAAAGTCAAGAACAATATAGGGTATCGGAATTAAATTGGGGAACAATTGAATATACACAAAAACAGTATTTACCTAAACCTGTATTTGATAATAAAACAGCAATAGTATTGGCAAGCAATGATACCTGTGTAAT
>MDJN01000144.1 GCA_001995005.1 Candidatus Parepulonipiscium sp. PG-Nun2H_MBin03
AAAGAAAAAACTTTAGACGAGATAGACTATGCCCTTAAATACGTTGACAATACTAAGCAAACTGTAAATAAAATTGGATATAATACTCAAAAACTTTTGCTGGTTAACCATCATATAAAGAAATTAGCAAAATATAATAAGCTTGATAAGACAGTACAAAAAGACTTATTAATAAATTACACAGAATGTGGATTGGATGCAAAAAATCTTGATCAAGATTTATTGGTAGAATGTTCAAAAATACAACCTAAAATAGCACAGTATTTAAAAAATCTGGATAATATTATTATAATGAATTGTATTAATATACAACCAGAGATAGTGTTAACAATAGAAGATCCTAGCGAACAACTAAGAAAATGTGCATTAGCTATAAACGGAAATTTAATAAAATATTTTACTAACCCTACGACAGAAGAACAAGAAATAGCAATAGAAAATTCGCCAGAAAGCATAAAATATATAGCCGAGCCTAGAGAATATATTCAGATGCTTACAGTTCTCAGAAACCCGGAATTAATTAGTAAGATAGCATCTCCGCTACCTAATGTGAAAAAATTGTACTACAATTTGGTTAATAACATTGAGGCAGAACACATATTAGCTTTAGAAATAGAAGCTGCTAAAAAAGCAATGTCAGAAAATAAAAGTGTATTTTTATCTAAAGAAGTACTTAATAAATTACCACAAGATTTGTTATTGGAGTATTTAAAACATAATATAAGTCAATTATATTGCGTAGAAAATCCTAGCGAAGAACTTTTAATTGAGTTAGTAAAAATTTATCCTCATTTGGCTATAAATTATAAAAACACTTATAAAACAGTATTAAAAACAGCTTTGCAAGCCTTAAAGGACGTAGAAAATTGAAATAGGACTTGACAAATAAGACTGTAATAATTATAATCACTGTAGTGTAAAGTAATAATGGTTGACAAAATTGAGGTGAAAAATGCAAAAGCTATTAGAAATCACCTACCTATTTGATTTATATCATCCACTATTGACACAAAAACAAAAAGATTTACTAGCAGGATATTATTTTGAAGATTTATCTTTTAGTGAACTAGCAGAAAATTATCAAATTAGTAGGCAAAGCATATTTGATACCATAAAAAAAACTGAGCAAAAGTTATTAGAATTTGAGCAAAAACTACATCTATTAGAAAAGTTCAAAGTTCAGCAAGAAATTTTAATAGAATTAGAACAAATTACCACAAATGAAGTAAATAAAGTAGATAAACAAGATTTGCTACGAATTAAGTACTTAATAGATAAATTAAAACATGAAATTTTATAATCTATTTAAAGAAAGGAGTGCTACTTCAATATTTAAGTAGCAAGACTACAAATATGGCTTTTGACCAATTATCAACAAAATTGCAAGAAGTATTTAAGAATTTAAAAAGCAAAGGTAAGTTGTCTGAAAAAGATGTAAAAGTAGCCCTTAGAGCAGTGAAACTTGCATTGCTAGAAGCAGATGTAAACTTTAAAGTAGTTAAAAATTTTATTAAGTCAATTGAATCTCGTGCCATAGGCGAAGAAGTTATGACAAGTTTAACACCAGGTCAACAAGTTGTAAAAATTGTTAATGATGAACTCGTAACACTTATGGGCCAATCGCAGAGCAAAATATTATTTTCTACAAAAGGAATAACTACGATACTGATGGTAGGGTTGCAAGGAGCTGGTAAAACTACAACTACGGCAAAGCTTGCTAACTTAATAAAATCTCAGGGGAAAAGACCCTTATTGGTAGCATGTGATATTTATAGGCCAGCGGCGATTGAGCAGTTAAAAAAAGTAGCTTTGCAAGTGCATGTACCTGTGTTTGATATGGGAACAGGAACAGACCCTGTAGAAATTGCAAAAGCAGGGCTAGAGCATGCTAAAAAAAATAATAATGATGTAGTAATGATTGATACTGCAGGTAGACTTCATATAGATGAAACCTTAATGGATGAATTAAAGAACATTAAAAAGGCAGTTAAACCTCAGGAGATTTTACTGATAGTGGATGCTATGACAGGACAAGATGCTGTTAATGTAGCAGAGTCATTTAACGCAGCATTAGGAATTGATGGAGTTATCATGACAAAACTTGATGGTGATAACCGTGGAGGGGCTGCTCTGTCTGTAAAGGCTGTTACGAACAAACCTATAAAATATATAGGTATGGGTGAGAAATTATCAGAGCTTGAACCTTTTTATCCAGAAAGAATGGCATCTCGTAT
Source organism: Candidatus Parepulonipiscium sp. PG-Nun2H_MBin03 (assembly GCA_001995005.1). Classification (GTDB taxonomy): domain Bacteria; phylum Bacillota; class Clostridia; order Lachnospirales; family Cellulosilyticaceae; genus Epulonipiscioides. Next base: position 2,235 of record MDJN01000144.1, read on the forward strand.
TTTGGGTATGGGTGATATGCTAACCTTGATAGAAAAGGCACAAAAGAATTTTGAAGAGGATAAAGCTAAGGAATTAGAAGCTAAATTAAGAAAAGCAGACTTTAACTTTGAAGATTTTTTAGAGCAAATGCAACAGGTTAAAAACATGGGTCCTATAGGTGATATACTAAGTATGATTCCAGGTATGAATCAGGCTAAGCTTTCTGATGTACAAGTAGATGATACACAAATTGCTAGAATTGAAGCTATCATTCTTTCGATGACCAAACAAGAAAGATTAAATCCTAGTATACTAAATATGTCACGCAAAAAGCGGATTGCTAAGGGCAGTGGCAGCGATATTAGTGAAGTAAATAGGCTTATAAAGCAATTTGAGCAAATGAAAGTAATGATGAAACAATTTTCAGGCATGGCAAAAGGCAAAAAGGGTAAATTTAAATTACCTTTTATGTAATATATAAAAATTAATTATGAGGTGAAGAAAATGGCAGTAAAAATACGTTTAAAAAGAATGGGTGCAAAGAAGGCTCCTTTTTACAGAATAGTAGTAGCAGATGCACGTTCTCCTAGAGACGGGCGTTTTATCGAAGAAGTTGGATATTTTAATCCATGTAGAGAACCAAACGAACTTAGCATTAATAAAGAAGCAGTAGAAAAATGGCTTTCTAACGGAGCAAAACCTACAGATACTGTAAGAGCTTTAATAAAAAAATCAGGTATAGAAGTTAAGTAGTAAAATATGAAACAACTAGTAGAAATGATAGCCAAAGAATTAGTTGATTACCCAGATCAAGTATCTGTTGAAGAAATTCATAATGAGCGAGATATCAATCTTATATTAAGCGTGGCAAGTGAAGATATAGGAAAGGTAATTGGTAAAGGCGGCAAAATAATAAAAGCTATTAGAAATGTTGTTAAAGCGGGTAGTATATCTAAAAACAAAAAATATATACTAGAGATTAAAGAGTAGACTAGGCAAATGCTTAGCCTACTCTTTTATTAGGAGGAAAAAAATGGAAATGTTTACAATAGGTAAAATCATAAATACTCACGGGATAAAAGGTGAGTTACGGGTTTTGCCAACAACTGAAGATAATAATAGATTTAAAAAATTAGATGAAATATATATACAAACAAAGGAATTGCAAAAGTATACTATAGAGAGCGTAAGACTTCATAAAAATTTTGTATTGTTAAAATTAGAAGGCGTAGACGATATAAATGATGCTGAACAGCTAAAAAATTATAATATAAAAATATACAGAAAAGATAGTTTGCCACTTGAGCAAAATGAATACTATATTAGTGATTTATATGGATTAACAGTAAAAACTCAAGAAGGCAGGGTGCTGGGCATATTAGACGATATTTTATTTAGCTCTGCAAATGATGTATATGTAGTAAAATCTGAAGACACACCAAAACAATTACTTATTCCAGCTATAAAGCAGTGTATAATAGAAGTTAATATTGAACAAAAATATATGATTGTAAATTTATTAGAAGGTTTAGAGGAAATATGAAAATAACTATAATGACATTATTTCCAGAAATGATTGAGCAGTGTATAAGTCATAGCATAATGGGGCGTGCAATACAAAATGGCATTGTAAATATTGAAGCAATAGACATTAGAAAATATTCTGGCAATAAACATAACCAGGTAGATGACTACCCGTATGGGGGTGGTGCAGGCATGTTAATTCGTGCACAACCAGTTAAAGATTGCTATAACGCTATTGAAAAGAGCCATAATACTAGAGTGATATATATGACCCCGGCAGGCAAAGTATGGAATCAAAAATTAGCCGAAGAATTTTCTAATGAGAAAGAAATTATAATACTATGTGGTCATTATGAAGGCATAGACCAGAGGGTAATTGATGATATAGTAACTGATGAAATTTCAATAGGAGATTATGTATTAACAGGAGGAGAGATAGCTGCTATAACCATAACTGACAGTATAATACGTTTAATTGACGGAGTGTTGGGTAAAAAAGAATCGTTTGAAATGGAGAGCTTTAGTGATAACTTATTAGAGCATAATCACTATACACGGCCTAGAGTATTTGAAGGGCGTGAAGTGCCAGAGGTATTGTTAGAAGGAAATCATAAGAAAATAGAGCAATATAGAAGGGAACAGTCTCTTAGAAATACAGCAATAAAGCGCCCAGATTTGCTAGAAAAAGCAAATTTATCAATATGTGAAAAAGAATATGTAAAAAATTTCTTAGAATAATAAAATTTAAATGGGGTTAAGGATTTTTATCCTAAAACCCCATATTATTATCTATCCGTTATAAGCTATACGCAAGATTTCTTGAATTTCTTTAACTTTTGGAAGTCTTGGATTAGCAGTTGTACATTGGTCTTCAAATGCTTTGTAAGAAAGGTCTTCAATAGCTGCATTATAAGCAGTTTCGTCTATTCCACAAGCTTTAAAGTTTGTTTCCATATTAAGCTCTTTCATAAGATCACGAATAGCTTTTACTAAAACTTTAACCCCTTCTTCAGTGGTCTTAAATTCGTATCCTAGTGCTTTTGCGATTTCTGCGTATCTTTCTGGTGCAATAAAAGTATCATATTTAGGGAAGCAAGTAAATTTAGATGGTGTAGTTACACCGTTATACTCTATAATATATGGTAATAAAATTCCATTAGCTAACCCGTGAGGCACGTGGAACTCACCACCAATTTTGTGTGCTATAGAGTGATTTAGCCCTAAGAATGCATTTGTAAATGCCATACCTGCGATACAAGATGCGTTATGAATCTTTTCACGTGCAATAGGGTCTTTTGAGCCGTTTTTGTATGAACGTGGTAAATATTCAAATATTAATTGTATTGCTTTGATTGCAAGACCGTCTGTGTAATCAGATGCCAGAATAGATACATATGCCTCAATTGCATGAGTTAATACGTCAATACCAGTATGAGAAGTTACACGAGCAGGAACTGACATTACAAACTGAGGGTCAAGTATAGCTACGTCTGGAGTTAACTCATAATCTGCTAGAGGATATTTCATGTTGGTTGATTTATCAGAAATAACTGCAAATGAAGTTACTTCAGATCCTGTACCAGAAGTAGTAGCTACGGCAACAAATTTTGCTTTTCTACCGATTTTAGGGAATGTGTAAACACGTTTTCTAATATCTAAGAATTTTTGTGCCATGCTAATAAAATCAGACTCTGGTGCTTCGTAGAATAACCACATAGCCTTAGCAGCATCTATAGGAGACCCGCCGCCTAGTGCGATAATAGTATCAGGTTTGAATAGGCTCATACACTCTGCACCTTTTTGCACTGTTGCTAAATCAGGGTCAGGTTCTACTTCGCTAAATATTTCTACAAGAACATTATTGCTATTTTTGTTAAGATGATATACTAAAGTATCTACATAACCAAGTTCTACCATCATAGGGTCTGTTACGATTAATACACGTTTGATGTCTTCCATAGCTGAAAGATAACTTATACAGCCTGGTTGGAAATAAATTTTGCCCGGAATTTTAAACCATTGTAAATTCAATTTTCTACTCGCCACCCTTTTCTTGTTTATTAAATTGACTGCAGATACGTTTGCAGTTGTAGAGTTTTTACCGTAAGAACCACAACCTAGAGTAAGTGAAGGAACGTTTGTATTATAAACATCACCAATAGCACCTTGGCTAGAAGGAGAGTTTACGATTATACGACCTGTTTTAAGTCTTTTTCCGTATTCTTTAATAACTGCTTGGTCTTGAGAGTGGACAATAGAAGTATGGCCTAAACCACCTAGTTCAACCATAGTTTCAGCTTTGGTAATACCATCTTCTACATCTTCAGCCTTTACGATAGCAAGAACTGGAGATAGCTTTTCACGAGAAAGTGGATATTCTGCACCTACGCCATCAATTTGGCAACATAATACTTTTGTTTCTTCAGGAATAGTAATACCTGCACGAGCTGCTATTTGATATGGATAGTTACCCACTATTTCAGAATTAACCATGCCTTTTTCAAGGTTTATTACAACAGGAGTAATTTTTTCGATTTCTTCTTTAGTTGCAAAATAACAGCCATGTTTTTTCATAAATGCAACTGCTTTATCATAAATAGGAGCTTCGATAATAGCCGCTTGTTCAGATGCACAGATCATACCGTTATCAAATGATTTTGATAATATAAGGTCAGTTAACGCTTGCTCAAGATTAGCTGTTTTTTCAATAAAGCAAGGTGCGTTACCAGGGCCAACGCCTAATGCTGGTTTACCAGTTGAATAAGCTGCTCTAACCATTGCACCACCACCAGTAGCAAGAACCATGGCAACGCTTGGGTGATTCATAAGTGAGCTGGTAGCCTCAACTGATGGATGATCAATCCACTGTATACAATCTGCAGGTGCCCCAGCTTCAACTGCCGCATCTCGTAATATACGAGCAGCTTCTGTAGAACATTTTTGAGCAGATGGATGAAATCCAAAAATAATTGGATTACGAGTTTTAACTGAAATTATAGCTTTAAACATAGTTGTAGAAGTTGGATTTGTTACAGGTGTAACCCCTGCTATAATACCAACTGGTTCGGCAACTTCAAAATATCCTTCATGCTCGTTTTCTTCTATAATACCAACAGTTTTGGCATTTTTAATATTGTTGTAGATATATTCAGTTGCAAAAATATTTTTTGTAACCTTATCTTCAAAAATACCTCTACCCGTTTCGTCAACAGTCATTTTTGCAAGCTTCATTTGAGCTGATAATCCAGCAAGAGCCATTGCTCTTACAATTTTATCAACTTGTTCTTGATCAAGTTTTAAAAAACCTTCTAGTGCTACCTCTGCTTTTTTAGCAAGAGTGTCAATCATTTGAGTTACAGTATTTTCTACTTTAGTAGTATCTTTTTGTTCAGCCATTAAAAAAAACCCTCCTTAAAATATAAAACCTAAATAGTATATAACTTCAGATTTTAGACAATACATTATAAAAAACTTCTGTCAATAATCTAAAATTTGTTAATCACGTCAATCTAATCCATGTTAGTTTGGATTGAATTTTACAAAATCTGGTCTAAATAGGGTCAAGGGACGGAGTCCTTTGTGGGGGAGATATCCCACAATACCCCCCTATAAACACCTAATTACTTTTAATAAAAAGATATAAATTAGATTAACGTAATTTATTAATACTTAACTATATTATCATTTACAATAATACAATAAATATACAAATAACATAGTTAAAAAAATAACAAAACAATATACAGATGATGCATTAACTATATATATGATAAATATAATTTTATATGATAACAACTATAACTATTATTTTGTTGCACTAAAACTAGATTTATAAGCTAATTTATGTATTTATTATAAACTATTTAACTAAAAGTGTCAATAGATAATGTTAAAAAAATAACATATACTACTAATTTGGCTATTTATGACAAGTCTTTTTGAAAAAAAATCAGTAAAAAGTTAATAATGCTTTATAAAATAATTGATATTACTATAAAAATATATAAAAGTAATAATATTATGTAAATGTAAGAATATTATTATGGGTAAAAATAATTTATATGGAATAAACTTGTTTTATAAAATATAATAAAGATAGGAAAAAACAAAAAAGAACCTAGGTTTCGGGGGAAGAAACCCAGGTTGAGGGGGGATTTAGCGATGTACCTCACACTTGGTACAGATATAGTATTGACATATTTTAGGATTATATACATAAAATAGAAAAAAATTTTAAATTCTCTTGCTGAATTATTTTAGGTAATCCTTGATAAATTATAGAAAGTTTTATATACTTTTAAAAAATGTATTCAGTCTATTCAGTTTTGAGTGAATACAATATATTTTAAAGAGGTGTAGCATGTTAGATATCAAATTATTTAGAACAAATTTAGAAAAAGTAAAAAAGGGGTTAGAGAGCAGAAATTCAAATATAAATTTAGATGAATTTGTACAGCTAGATACTAAACGGCGCGAACTATTGGCAGAATCAGAAGTGCTGAAAAATAATCAAAATATAGTATCAAAACAAGTGCCTATATTAAAAAAAGAAGGAAAAGATGTAACAGAAATACTTGCTAAAATGAAAGAGTTATCCGAGAATATAAAAGACTTTGACATACAAATTCGTGAAGTGGATGAAAAATTGCAATCACTACTGCTGAGTTTGCCAAATATTCCGAACGAGAAGGTGCCAGTAGGGGGTAGCGAAGAAGAAAATTTGGAAATAAGAAAATTTGGTGAGATACCACATTTTAACTTTGATGTAAAAGCTCATTGGGACATAGGAGAAAATCTGGATATATTAGATTTTGAGAAGGCGGGCAAGGTAACAGGTTCAAGATTTACTTTTTATAAAGGAATGGGAGCGAGACTAGAAAGAGCACTTATTAATTTTATGCTTAATATGCATATAGACGAGCATGGTTATATAGAAGTATTGCCGCCTTTTATGGTAAATCGTGCGAGCATGTTTGGTACAGGCCAATTACCAAAATTTGAAGAAGATGCATTTAAAGTTGCAAATACTGATTATTTTTTGGTGCCTACAGCGGAAGTACCGGTAACGAATATGTATAGAGAACAAATCTTAAAAGGGGATGAGCTAACTATTAAGCACTGTGCATACTCAGCATGTTTTAGAGCAGAAGCAGGCTCAGCGGGTAGAGATACACGAGGGATTATACGCCAACACCAGTTTAATAAAGTGGAACTTGTAAAATTTACAAAACCAGAAAATTCTTATGATGAGTTGGAAAAATTAACTATGGATGCAGAAAATATATTAAAAGCATTAAATCTTCCTTATAGAGTAGTAAGGTTATGCACAGGTGATTTAGGATTTAGTTCTGCTATGACATATGATATTGAAGTATGGATGCCAAGTTATAATAGATACGTAGAAATATCTAGTTGTTCTAACTTTGAAGATTTTCAGGCAAGGCGTGCTAATATTAAGTATAAGGACAGCATAAAAGATAAAGCACAGTTTGTTCATACGTTAAACGGTAGTGGGCTTGCTATTGGACGTACGGTGGCTGCTATTTTAGAAAATTATCAACAACAAGATGGCACAGTGATTATCCCTGAAGTGTTAAGAAGCTATATGGGAAACGCTAGTATTATAAAAGGAGAGAGATCATGACAAAGGGAATAATTACGGTTATTGGAAAAGATAAGGTAGGTATTATAGGGAAAGTTTGTGTTTTGCTTAGTGAACAAGATGTAAATATATTAGATATATCACAGACGATACTCGGAGATTTTTTTAACATGCTTATGATAGTTGACTTAGATAATAATAAAATACCTTTTAATGAGCTTGTAACCAAACTTGATGAATGTGGGCAAAATTTAGGAGTCGAGTTTTAGCTTTCCAAAGCAGTTTTTCCCTTAATTGATACCAATTAAAGGATAACAGCCGCACCACAAAAACGCATGCAAAGCAGACCATTAAACTTCATAATTCAGCTTAAAAAGTATTAAACAGTATGTTCAAGAAATATTATTCACCTTCCGTGTATCAAAATTGCCAAAACTTGACCAGCCGTTCTCAAAAACAAAGTCTGTGTGCACCACTGCAGCTCCAGCACCCGACTGATGGAGCTGTCAATCGTGAATCTTCCTATAATCTCCGCCCTCAGTGGTGGAAGTTGAACTTTCTGGTAGGTGGAAAGCAATATAATTTGGGCCCATTTGTCATGAGTTCAGGGTTACAAAGTGAGCAGGTAAATCTGCATTACTTTCTTACCTTAGAAAGTAGCCTAAATTTACCTCTTCATTTTAGGCAATTTTGTACATTTAGAAAGTAGCCCAAAATGAAGCAATACTTTGTAGGGCACTTTCTAATATACAGCTTCTTTTTTCTGTTCACTTCATCAATATCAAAAGTAACCTAAATTTACACTGAAATCAAAACAGTTTTCAAATGCACTTCTTCACTTTCGGTTACTTTGTAACCACAACCAGCTTATGCACCACTGCTGTGCCGCTGCAGGGATAGCAGATTAAATGCACATACTAACTGCTTAGACAGAACAAAGTCTAAATTGTGAAGTACTGATATATCTGTTTAATTTGAAGTAGCACAACAATGATTACAGCAATTATTATTAATTTCAAGCTTTTATT
>MDJN01000145.1 GCA_001995005.1 Candidatus Parepulonipiscium sp. PG-Nun2H_MBin03
AGAATACGATATATTGGGATTTGTGGTGGATACGAAAATTGATTCTAATGAATTTAAAGGATTACCGGTAATACATTTCTCTCAGCTTAAACAACAAGAATTTGATAAAATAGTTGTTTTAGTATATAATTATTCCTTACCAGTATATAGACTTTATTACTGGGAAATACCAGAAAGTAAATTTGTAATAAAATTTATAGCTTCAAGTCTAGCAACTATAAGTTTAATGGGCAAATTTAAAGAATTTGTGAAAAATAATAGTTTAAAGTTAGAACAGGTAAGAGAGCTATTTGAAGACAACTTTTCTAAAATAACTTTTGATAACGTTTTAGAATATAGAAAAACTGCAAATTTTAATTTATTATCTAACATAGTAGTCCCTGATGAATATGTACCAAAAGATATCATTTCTTTAGGAGATAATTGGACTTATATTGATGCAGGTACCTTTGCTATTGGAGATAAAGTTTATAATCCATTATATAGTGCTATAAAACATACTAAATATAAAAAAATAATATGTTTTGAACCTGATTTTGACAACTTGAAATCTATGCTGGCTAATATAAAAAATGAAAATTTGCGAGATATTCAAGTAGAATGTAAAGGGATTTATGACTCATATAATATTCTAAAATTTGATAATATGGGTAACCTAGCCTCAAGAATTAATCCCAATGGAAATACATTTGTCTTAGTTGACACAATAGATAACATATTAAATGGAGAAAGAGTAGATTTTATAAAGATGGATGTAGAAGGTTCAGAGTTGAAAGGATTAATAGGAGCTAAAAAAAGTATCCAAAAATATAAACCAATACTTGCCATATGTGTTTATCACAAATTTGAAGATTTAATAGAAATACCTAATTATATAAAAGAATTAAATCCAAATTATAAATTATATTTACGTCACCATACAAAAAGTCATTTTATAGATACTGTATTATATGCAATAGATGAAACTAGATAAAATATATCAAAACAAGGGGAATTAATTTTCATCAAATAAGCCCTTGTTTTTTAATATTATTGGTATAACAACATCAATAATTAACAAATTAATTTATGTAAGTGCTACCCTTGTTTTTTTTTTCTTTTGATAGTATAATTTTCTTAAAACATTAAGGAGATTATCTAATGGAAAAAGATAATGAAATGACAGATTTATCTGTATTTAATAGAAAAGATATTATTATATTTGGTGCAGGTAGGCTAGGTAAAGAAGCAAAAAAATATTTAGATTATTTATCATATACAGTTAAATATTTTGTTGTAGATCCTGAATTTCAGCAAGAAGATAAAGTTGAGGGTATATCTGTTATTACAACATATGAACTAGTAAAATTAGTAGATAAATTTAGTGATCAATTAATTATTATTATTCCTACAACTCCATCTGTCCCAGAGGTGATTAAAAAAAGGATTAGAGGACTATTAGGATCTCATAGTAATGTTATATCTGATATATCACTTGCGTATTTAAGATATAAAGCTTACTTTGGAACATTTTTTAATGAGATTATTAATACCCCCTTTTTAATAACAAGTAAAGAATTTGCAAGCAAAATGTTGATATGTTCATTATCTTCTCTATATATAGAAGATCAAACAACTACTATTTTTTTATGTTTAGCAAGTAAAACAGGAGATTTTACTTTGGGATTTACCTTTAAAAAATATGGAATACCTAATTTTAATTTTTGGCATAGGGTAGATAAACTAGCTGAATTTATTTCTAATTATAAGAAAAAAATTAAGCTAGTATTTGGGGTAAGAGAACCTATTTCACAAAATTTATCTAATCTTAATCATTTAGTCAGTGATGACCCGCAATTCTTAGCATTACAAATATTGCAAGAATTAGAAAATACTAGTAAAGATAAAAATATATTTATTAATGAAATGAAAGAATTATATGTAAATAATTTTTCTAATATTCAATTATTATTTGATAACTTTATTAATAGTTGTATATATAATGACAATATGGATTTGCATCCTTTTGTAAAACAATTTACTATGCAAAATTTTATCTCACTATATAATGAAAGAATAGTTAATTTATTTGATTACCCTTTTGATAAGGAATCCGGTTATAGCATCATACAGCATAATAATCTAGAAATTTTTATATATCAATTAGAAAAATTAAACGATATTATACCACATTTATCAAAGTGGACAGGAGTTGAGTTTAATGAATTAGTACTCGGTAACGTAGGGGCAGATAAATGGAGTGCTGACACATATAAGAAAGCTCAAAAAGATATTAAATTTAGTAAAGAATATTTTGATCGCTGTTTTAACGAACAGTATGTTCATCATTTTTATACAGAGTCAGATATAAATAAATTTAAAAAACGTTGGAAATCTCATATTAAATAAAAATAGAAAGTTGGTTAAATATAGTGAGTGATAAAAATTTGATAGAACGAGTATTTATCGATAATGATATAGCTATTGTGCTTGCTTGTAATAATAACTATGTTCCATATGTAGCTGCTACAATATTATCAATAATTAAGAGTTCTAATTAGACTATAAATATGATATTATTATTTTGTACCAAGATGTAACTATAGAGAGTGAAATGCTAGTACAACGTATTGTAGGTACTAGAAACAATTTTAGTATGAGATTTATTAATATTAGTTATATAATGTCTAAATATACACTTGAACATTATTTTGGCAGGATTACTGTAGACGGATACTATAGACTGCTTATTCCTCATATTTTAAGAGGAGGTTTATATAAAAGGGCTGTATATTTAGATTGTGATACTATAGTATTAGAAGATATTTTAAATTTAGCCAAAATTAATTTAGATGGATTTTTATTAGGAGCTGCACGTGCAATGTGTACAGCGTGCATAATGCCCAAAGGATATTTAAAATTTTGTGATAATAGAGTAAAAAATATAGGCCTTAAAGATAAGGATAACATGATTAATACAGGTGTGCTAGTATTTAACTTAGAAAATATAGATAAATATATTTCTTATAAACTACTATTAGAAGANGCTATGCAAAATAATTATGTAGGAGGGGATGAGGATATTATAAATAAATATTACTATGATAAAACATATATTTTTACGCATAGCTTAAATTATTTACCTGAACATGCTATGAGAGCTACTATTAGGAAAGATTTAATCAAAAAATTTTATCCTGCATATAGATATAATCAATTTATAAAAGAAAGTAAAGAACCTAAAATAATTCATTATGTAGGAGAGTATAAACCTTGGCATTATCCTCACATTGAAATGGCACATTATTATTGGAATACTATTAGAGATACTGAATTATATGAACTAGCCTTAAAATCTCAAATTGATAATATACAGTATAAATATTCTACTAAAATAATTAATGATTTCTTAAATGAAGTAATTTAATAAAAAAAATAAATATGATAACACCAATCTTTGAAGATAATAAATTAGCAATAGTGTTCTCTTGTAATGATAATTATATTCCATATGTAGCTAGCACAATATTATCTATTATAAAAAGTTCCAATCTAAGTAATAAATATGACATTATTATTTTATATCAAAATTTAAAAATTTCTAGCAAGCAACTTATATATAGGGTGATTGGAAGAAAAAATAATTTTAATGTAAGATTTATTAATATAGTTGAAATGGTAGCTAAGTATCATCTAAAAGGACATATACACATAAGTGCAGAGGCATATTATAGATTACTTGTACCTCATATTTTAGAAGGATATGATAGAGCAGTTCATTTAGATGGCGATCTTATAGTATTAGAAGATATAATAGATTTAATAAAAATTGATTTACATAGGTGCTTATTAGGAGCACGACAATCTATTCCGTGGGTTATAGAAGGAGGTAGAGAAAAACAAAACCTAGAGTATTTATATGAAACTGTAAAATTTTCCAGTGTTTATAAAATATTTAATGTAGGAGTATTAATTTTTGATTTAACCTGTGTAGATAGATATATAAACTATGAAATACTTTTAGATGACATTAATAATAATTTCTATAGTTGTGGCGATGAAGATATTATAAATAAATATTATCAAAATTCAACCTATTTTATACCACTCAAATTTAATCTATGTAATTATGTCATCGATTTAGTTAAGCTTGAGAAATTTGGTACCTATAGTATGTATAAGGAATTTATAGAAGCTTATAAAAATCCTAAGATAATTCATTATCAATCTTGGAGAAAACCATGGCATTATCCTAATATTAATATGGGGTATTATTACTGGAACACTATTCGGGATACAGAACTATATGATTTAGTTTTACAATCACAAAGTGTAAATATACAAAAAAACTATCTTGGTAAAATAATTCAAGAAGTATGCTAGTAGTATCTAATAACATAATTTTATCCCCTTGTTTTTTTTACTATTATTGGTATAATAACGTCAATAACTAACAAATTAATTTAAGGAGAGTGATAAAAACAGATGGAAGACTGGATAAATATATTTATGCCAGGTAGATTATGCATGTTTGGCGAGCATAGTGACTGGGCTGCATCATATAGAAATATAAATCCTGACATACAAAAAGGATATGCTATTGTTGTGGGTATAGATAAGGGGATTTATCTTAAAGTACGTCAAACAGATGAATTTTATTATAGATACAAACTAGGTAATAAATGTATTGAATATCAGAATGATATAGAAAGTATTAAAAATTTAGATTTAAAATCAATCGATGAATTTATGTCGTATATACTATCAACTTATAAATTAATGCTCATTAAATATAACATAAAAGGTGCCGAGATAATATGTACGCATATGGATTTACCTATAAAAAAAGGACTTTCATCAAGTTCTGCTATTTGTATGGCTGTTATAAGAAGTTGCAATTTATTATATTCTCTGAATTTAACAATAGAACAAGAAATGGAACTTGCTTATCAAGCGGAGCAAAATACTGGTTCTAAATGTGGAAGATTAGATCAATTATGTGCATATGGTACTGGAGTTAGAGTAGTTGAATTTGATGGAGATAATTTTAGTAGTAAACTAGTTGAAAATAATACTGATTTATATATATTATTAGTAGATTTAAATGGTTTTAAAGATACAAAAAAGATATTACAAGATCTAAATAATCTGTATCCTTATATTGAAGATGAGGAGTCAACAAAGCTTTATACGGCATTAGGATATGATAATATCAATATAGTTAATAAAGCTATACAAGCTATGGAAAGTAATAATCCTATAAAACTTGGTAAGTTAATGACTTGGGCACAACACATATTTGATAGTAAAATAGCACCTTTTTCAATTGAAAACCTTAAAGCACCAAAATTACATCAACTTATCGAATTTGTTACAGGTAAAAGAGGAGTGTTGGGAACAA
>MDJN01000146.1 GCA_001995005.1 Candidatus Parepulonipiscium sp. PG-Nun2H_MBin03
AAGGGGTATAAGTAATAGAGTTATCCTAATAAAACATATATTACCAAATGCTATATTACCCTTAATAACTTTATTAGGATTGTCCATAGGCTCGTTATTAGGAGGCACTGCTGTTGTGGAAATAATTTTTTCATATCCTGCACTAGGTAGCCTTGCTATTAATGCGATAACTGCGATGGATTATCCAGTAATACAAGGATTTGTTATGTGGATAGCTCTAATATATATGAGTGTAAACCTTATTGTAGATATTTCTTATGAATATCTTGATCCTAGAATAAAAAAAGGAGGCTGACTAAGATGAGGAGAGGCAGAGATATCATCTTAATTGTATTACTGCTTAGTATTATAGGCGTATCAATTTTTGCACCATTTATTGTGCCGTTTGACCCTAATGAAGCTGTGCTAGTGAATGCAAATCAACCACCTGACAATATTCATTGGTTTGGTACAGACAAAATGGGTAGAGACGTATTTTCAAGAGTTATATATGGAGCACGTACATCTCTGGCATCTACTGCTATATTAGTTACAGTGGTATTTGTTGTAGGTGGGACGCTAGGAATAATTGCAGGTTACGTTGGGGGTAAGACAGATGCTATTATTATGCGTATATCAGATATGATGGTATCATTCCCTGGGATGGCTCTAGCGATTGCAATGGCAGGAATGCTTGGTCCTAGCATTATTAATGCTATTATTGCAATTGCTATGGTTACTTGGACAAAATACGCAAGATTGTCCCGCAGTTTGGTGCTTAAAATTAGAAATATGGATTATATAAAAGCTGCTAGATTATGTGGAAGTTCACATTTAAAGATAATGATAGTTCATTTAATACCAGCTGTGTTACCTACTCTTATTATAACAGTAGTAACAGATATGGGTGGTATGATGTTAGAACTAGCAGGGTTTTCTTTTTTAGGGTTAGGGGCGAATGCTTCTTCTATAGAATGGGGATATATGTTAAACGAAGGGCGATATGCCATGATGGCGTATCCATGGCTTATGTTGGCACCTGGAGGTGCAATTTTTATTACAGTTATGATGTTTAATTTTCTAGGGGATGGTTTAAGGGATAGATTAGACCCAAAATGGAGGAGATAATATGAAAAAGTTAGCGACAGTATTTTTAACATTGGTATTAACGGCGTGTTCTAGCCAAGGCAGTGCAACAACGGAGGGAGAACATCTGAATTTTGCATGCTACAAATATTCTGATTCAATAGACCCTATTGTAAATGTAAACTCAAGTTGGTGTGGTATTCGATATGGAGTTACGGAGTGTTTATTTAAATTTGATGAACAAGTTATAGCCAAACCTAATTTATGTTATAAAGCAGAGCACTCAGATGATTATGTTACTTGGAAAATTTATATAAAAGATGACATATATTTCTCAAATGGAAATCAAGTAACCGCTTCTTCTGTAGTAAATTCTATAGAAAGATTGTATAAAGAAACTGATGCAAGCCAAGGAGGAAAGGGTAATTCAAACCCAGAAGGATACTTGATATATAAAAGTATAGAAGCTGATGATGCTAATGGGGTAGTTACAATAGTTTGTCAAAATCCTACTACTAATATGATGGGTATATTAGCATATCCGTACTTTGCTATAGTAGATACAACAGCTGATGAAATCATAGGCACAGGGCCGTATAAAATAGATCATGATAATGTAGGCATCAGTATGGAATTATCAAGAAATGAGCATTATAGGACGGAAGTTCCGTTTGATACAATTACGGTTATATATATTGAGGATAGTTCAACCAAATCTATGGCGTTACAAAGTGGAGATATTTCTGTTGCAGAAAACATTACATCAGCAGAAGCTATAGCAGAATTAGAGCAACAACCTGAAAAATATAACATCTCAACTACAGCAGGTATAAGAACTGGGAATTCATATATAAATTTTAATACTGAACTAGGACATGATGCACTAAGAAAAGCTGTGATGATGGCGATAGACTCAAAAACTATGTGCGAGGTAACTGTAGGAGGAATGTATACATCAGGAATATCTGTTTTGCCGTCATCTCTTGCATATAACTATGATAAACTGCACACACAATATGAGTATGATAAAGATGAAGCTATAAAGATGTTAGATGATGCAAATATAATTGATACAGATGGTGATGGATTTAGAGAGTTGGATGGTGAGAATATCGACCTTAACTATATAGTATACACTAGCCGTAACCTAAATGATTTTGCTCAAGCAATAGCGTTGCAACTTGCTGAAATAGGGATTAAAGTTACCGTTAATATAAGAGATTATGATACAGCATTAGCGTTACAAAATGCAGGAGAGTTTGACTTGATTACTGCTAATACATTAACAGTAGGGGTGGGGGACCCGCAAGATTATTTAGGCAACTGGTACTCTAAAAATGCAGTAAACTATGGATATTATGAAAGTGCAGCTTATGATGAATTATATGAAAAGCTTATGATTGAGCCAGACATAAATAAGCGTGTTGACATAATAACAGATATGCAACAAATTTTAATAGATGATGCAGCTACGATTGTGCATGGGTACTATAATAGTCGTATGTTTAGTAGGGTGGATGATATATTAAAAGCTGACATTTCACCTATAGATTATTACTGGATAACAACGGATATATTACCTCGAGGAGTTAATTAGATATGTTAGAATTTAATAATATAAGCGTATATTATGATAACGGTACACAAGCTCTTAAAGATTTTAACTTAAGTGTGGCAGATGCCGAAATTGTTGCATTAGTTGGGGAAAGTGGCAGTGGTAAGAGCACGGCCATAAGAGCTGCTATGGGATTATTACCGGCGGGAGGAGAAATTACCTCTGGAGAAATTATACTAAATAATCGTCCTATTAGTAATCTTAAAGAATGGAATACTATACGTGGCAAGGAAATTGCAATGATTTTTCAAGATAATGGTGCAATGTTAAATCCTATTAGAACAATAGGTTCGCAATTTGTGGAATATATACAAACTCATGCAAAAGTTTCTAAAAAAGAGGCAATTAAGACTGCAATAAACTTACTAGAAGATATGGGGTTATATGATGGGGAGGCTATTATGAAAGCTATCCCATCTAGTTTATCTGGAGGTATGAGACAAAGGGTCGGCATTGCTATGGCAATTTATTTCAAACCGAGTATTTTGCTAGCAGATGAGCCTACTAGTGCGTTGGATGTGACTATACAAGCACAAATTATACGTCAACTTATAGATCTAAATAAGCAGTATCAAATGTCTATAATATTAGTAACGCATAACTTAGGAGTTGCGGCGTATATGTCAGATAGAATAGTTGTTATGACAAAAGGAGAAATTGTTGAGATTGGTAGTCGAGAGGATATAATAAATGATCCTCAACATGAATATACAAAGAAATTAATCAAGGCTATTCCAGATATGCAGGGGGTACGATATGTCTAATTATATCTTAGTAGGAAAAAATTTATCTAAAAATTATTATGATACTGGGCAAACCTTAAAAGCGTTAAGAGGCGTGGATTTTTATATAGAAAGAGGCGAGACAGTAGGCATTGTGGGCGAAAGTGGATGCGGTAAAAGTACGCTATTAAAATTATTAACTAGAATTGAGGAGCCAACTGATGGTGAGATTTATTTTAAAGGAGAAAATGTAACTAACTTAAAGGGTAAAGAATTAAAACAAAGTAAGAAAAATATCCAAATGGTTTTTCAAGACCCATCAACTGCATTTTCGCCTAGAATGAAAGTAAAAGATTGTATAGCTGAACCATTAAAAAATTTTTATAAACTAAATAAGATGGAACTCAGCCAAAAAGTTAATGAATTATTACGCCTAGTGCAACTGCCAGAAGATTATGCAAATAGATATGCACATGCTATGAGTGGAGGGCAAAGACAAAGGCTAGGCATAGCGAGAGCATTATCTATACAGCCACAAATATTAGTTTGCGACGAAGCAACTTCGGCATTGGATGTATCTATACAGCAAGATATTATAGAATTGTTAGTAAGTTTGCAGAAGAAGTCTGATTTATCAATAATATTTGTATGCCATGACATTGCACTCGTATCTTCATTATCGCATAGAATTATGATAATGTATTTAGGTGCTGTAGTAGAAGAAATGTATAGTAAAGACTTAAATACCAATGCAATGCATCCATACGCCAAATTGCTAATTTCTTCTATATTTAGCCAGTCAATGGATTTTGGGGCACCGATTAAAACATTAGAAGGAGATATTCCCAGTCCACTTAGTGAGATAGCAGGATGTGCATTTAATACAAGATGTTCTGAGTGCACAGATATATGCAAAGAGATAACACCAGAGTTAAGAGTAATTGAAGAAGGGCATAGAGTTGCATGTCATATGGTGTAAAAATAATGGTAATTATAGCCTTAAAAAAGGAATAAATATGCATAAAATTGGTGAAATATATCGAAATAATTAAAATAAATACAAAAAAGTATTGCATTTTGTAATAAAATATGCTATTATAATAACAAATTAAGTTATATTTACATACAGATTTGTTATTAAAAGAACTTCTGTATGTATAATGACTAATTTGAAAAGTTATATGTAGGAATATATTATACAAATAGGGGGGGATATTATGTTTTCAGGAGCTTCAGCCGTTTTTTTCTTTATAGCATTTGTGGCATATATAT
>MDJN01000147.1 GCA_001995005.1 Candidatus Parepulonipiscium sp. PG-Nun2H_MBin03
ATAAATTCCTTTTAAGTCCTTACCTTCACTTTCTCCGTAAAGTTGTTTCCACCACTCGCTAAAGTATACTAGAGATGGCTCATAGTTAACGATTATTTCGATGTGCTTGCCTTTTGCTAATAAAATATTTCGTATAGCAGCATACATATAAGCTGGGTTTTTAAATACATCTGAATTTTGGTATTCTGCATGTGCTTTTTGTGCCCCTTGCATCAGTTCATCAATATTTACTCCGCTAGCGGCGATAGGAAGTAATCCAACTGCTGTTAAAACAGAGAAACGCCCACCAACATCATCAGCAATAACAAAAGTTTGGTAACCTTCTTCTTTTGCAAGAGTTAAAAGTGCCCCTTTTTCCTTATCTGTAGTAGCATAAATTCTTTGGCGAGCTTCTTCTTTGCCGTATTTATCTTCTAGTAATTTTTTAAATACTCTAAATGCTATGGCAGGCTCTGTTGTAGTGCCTGATTTTGATATAACATTTACACTTACATCTTTATTTTGGCATACATCTAACAGATTTTGCAGATACGTACTAGAAATATTATTACCTACGAAATAAATTTCTGGTGCATTACGTTGTTCTTTTGTTAAAGAATTGTAAAATTGGTGAGTAAGAGCTTCAATACAAGCACGAGCACCTAAATATGAACCACCAATACCAATAACGATTAATACATCACTATTAGATTGAATTTTTTTGGCAGCTTGTTTAATAGCTTCAAATTCACTTTTGTCGTAATTAATAGGTAAGTCTAGCCAACCTAGAAAATCTGAACCAGCACCACTTTTATTGTGTACCATGTTGTGTGCAAGCTCTACCTGAGCTTTAATATTTTCGATTTCCTCTGTATTTACCCCTGTTTTTTTAAAATCTAATTTAATCATAATTGCCTCCTTAAAATTCATTTTGGGTATAACCCATGTACATTATATATTAAATTTGTACAATGTGAAGTGGTTTTGAGAATTATTTTCAAATTTCTAATGATAAATTTAGGTGATTTTGATATACTTAAATTAGATTAATTAATATTTGTAATTTAATAGATTGAAAGAAGTAGAAAAGGAGATGTTTTAGTAATGAATGAGAATAATAAGTTAGCAGAGATACATAATATGCCACCATTTAAGGCGGTAGTTTCTAATGCGGTACCAGCTATGTTAGGATTTGTAATGGTATTAATTTATAACATGGCAGATTTGTTTTTTGTGGGTCAAACAGGAGATCCGTTAGATGTAGCAGCAGTATCACTTGCCACGCCAATGTTTCTTACTCTTATTGGATTAGGAACTATATTTGGGGTAGGTGGAACTTCTGTCATATCTCGTTCACTAGGTGCAGGGAATGCAGAATATGCAAAAAAGGTATCCTCATTTTGTTTTTGGAGTTCGATAATAGTAGGAAGTATATTTGCAATTATCTTATATATATTTATAGATGAAGTATTAGTATTATTAGGTACAAGTGAACAAATTTGGGATAGAGTAAAAGATTACTTGATTATACTCGGTTTTAGTGCACCATTTTTGTTAATTGGGCATTGCTATACAAATTTATTGCGTGCTGAAGGAGAACCTAAAAAAGCGATAACAGGTATGTTAATTGGAAATATAGTAAATATAGTATTAGATCCTATATTTATTTTATGGTTAGGCATGGGGGTAAAAGGAGCGGCTATTGCAACACTACTTGGTAATACTGCAAATGGGATATACTATATTATTTACCTAAAAAAGGATTCTAAGCTATTAGGATTAGATATAAAAGATTTTACCATAAAAGATAATGTATTAAAAAGTGTAATGCTAATTGGCATCCCAGCATCTATAGCGAGCTTTTTACAAAGCTGGTCTAATATGGTAGCAAATAATCTTATGTCAACTTATGGAGACATTCCGTTAGCAGGGTTTGGAGTAGCTATGAAAATAATAACTATACCAACTTTATTATGCTTAGGGCTAGGGTTAGGGGTACAACCACTACTAGGATATTGCATTGGAGCAAAAAATTTGTTGCGTTTTAAAAGCCTAATGAAAAGTTCTTTAATACTAGGATTTGGTGTTAGTGCCACATTAACATTAATATGCTATATTGGGTTAAATTATATAGTAGGCATATTTTTAACGGATATAAGTGCACTAGAATATGCAGCTCCATTTACAGCAATATTATTATCCACAACAATACTAGTTGGATTATTTAATGTTTATTCAAATGCATTGCAAGCTATGGGAGAGGCTAGCAGCTCATTGATTGTTAATTCTAGCAGACAAGGAATAGTATACATCCCACTATTATTTATATTAAATATAGCAATAGGAATAGATGGTTTAGTATGGGCTCAACCAATTGCCGATGTAATTACTTTTTTATTAGTAATATTATTATATTATAGAGCGTATAAAAAATTTGTTAAAAAATTTGCTCACGAAGACAATAATATTGAAGAAAACGACATTATAATGCAATAAGATTATAGAGCCTATTAATTATATACAATTTTTACCAAATAATATTTTAATTTTAGGTCTAATTTAGTGAAATAGTTGTATAATATATATATACACTATAGAAAGGATTATATATTATGAATTTAAAAAAACTTATCAATGTAGCATCCGGTAGAATAAAAGCAGATTTAGTAATTAAAAATTGTAAGGTTGTAGATGTATATAATTGTACTATAATAGAAGGAGATATTGCTATATCTAATAATTTGATTGCAGGGATTGGAGAATATAGCGGAATTACAGAAATTGATGCAAAAGGACAATATGCATCTCCAGGGCTTATTGATAGTCATATGCATATTGAATCTTCTATGTTAACTCCTGAAGAATTAGCAAAACTTATTGTACCGCATGGAACAAGTACAATAATTGCAGACCCGCATGAAATTGTGAATGTTTGTGGATTAACAGGAATAAGGTATATGATAGAAGCGGCTAAAAATACTAGCCTAGATATAAAAATGATGTTACCATCTTGTGTACCAGCCACT
>MDJN01000148.1 GCA_001995005.1 Candidatus Parepulonipiscium sp. PG-Nun2H_MBin03
AGAGCAAGTAATCTTTTCAGATTAAGGCAACTAACATTCAGTGGCGGGGTTAGAACCCCCACTGAATGAAGTTTTCTTCTATCTGAATGAAGTTTTCTTCTATAGATAAGAGAGAATTCTTGCCAAATCTAGTTAACAAAGATAGGGCTTGAGTCTCAGACCCAAACCCAAAACAATAAGCTTTATCAATTAACTGTTCACATAGTATTAGTAATTTATAAAATAGTTATTTTTATTCACATGGCCTAGGTAGTATTCTGTAAATCGCATGATAATGTCTGCGGTGGAGTTACGCCTTGCAAATGCGTTTAAAGATGAAATATCATCAATAATATTATTTTCTAATGCCCACGCTAGAATGTGTGAATTATCTATTGCTAAACTATTTGCAAAAACTGTATTATAGGTAATATCATATCCTTTATAGGTTGCAAAATTATATAAGCACGCTAATAAATCTTTTTGTGTTAAAGACGAGTTATCAACAGTGCTAATTGACATTCCATAAAATAGATTTTTAGAATTTGCCCACATTTTAGCATTAGGATACCAACCATTATCGTCCATATATTTATAGGTAATATCTGTATAAACTAAGTTATTTGAATCCATTCTATATAATATATCTGAAAGTTCTTCAACAGTAACAACGCTAAACGGGCTAAATATATCATCTGAAATTCCATGCATAAAGTTTTTAGTAGTAACGTATAAAATTGAATCATAATAAGCGGTATTTATTGAAACATCAGAAAAAGGATTATATACATTATCTTTATCTAAATAGTATAAATTATTATTTTCTATAACATAGCCATTAGGGTCTTTTGAGACTACAACTTTAACATCGAGAGTAATAATATCATCTTCAGATATAGGGCTTGTAGCTGTATAAGTTAAGATATATGTCCCTGTTAAATGCGTATTAAGAGAGTAAGCAGGCGAGCTGTCTTTGGTAATAGACATGTAAACTGAAACGTATTCATCTCCGTGCATGGCACCAACGTTTGGCATGGCAAAATCTTCGCCTTGGATTATACTATAAGAAGTGAGTCCATCATAAATAAATACAAATTCAATTTCCTCGTCCTCTTCTGCGTCTTCTTCTGCGTCCTCATCGTCGGTATCATCGTCATCGTCGTCATCGTCGCTAGAGTCGTTGTTATCGTCATCGTCGTCATCGTCGCTAGAGTCGTTGTTATCGTCATCGTCGTCGCTAGAGTCGTTGTTATCGTTATCGTCGCTAGAGTCGTTGTTATCGTCGTCATCGTCGTCACTAGAATCATCAGTATCTAGTATAGTCAAAGAAAATTCTAGTTGATTAGATATAGTAATATCATCAACTGTATAGCTATCTTCGTAAATTAATGCATATTGCCCAGCGATAGACGCATCTAAATAAGTGAGAGTTTCACCGCTTTCATTAATAATAGTAGGTTCAATGGTTTTTTCTTCTACATTTTCTGTGGTAATATCTAATGTATAATCATCGCGCATATCTAGCCTAGATATAACAGATGGCAGCTCAAATGTATCGTTTACGTTTATTTCTGACTTAAACTCCGAAGGGTCATAAATAAAATACACTTGGTTTTGATAAGTCGTATCAGCCCATAAATCAAGTGTGGTTGATGTTAAATCTAAGTTATTATAAGATAAATCAACTTGGCTTAGGTTGTTTAATTCAGAAAGAGGGGTAATGTCGCTAATGTTATTATCGGTAGCATTTAATTCTGATAAATTTACGGCATATTCAAGCCCTGTTAAATCAGTAATATTTTGTGAAGATATATCAAGTGTTGTAAGTAGTTCTAGCTCAGCTTCTTCTACGATATCATCGTCTGTTACAGCATCAGATTCTAATAAGTTTAAAGCCGTAATAATAGCTGATTTTAGATTACTGTCTGGGATATTAACTTCGGTTGACGCATATAGTGCAGTCGGTATCAGTCCTACTAGAAAAGCAGGGTATAAGTAATTAAATTTTTTGCTCATGAGAAGTCTCCTTTTTGTATTTAGCTATATCATATTATTCGTCATATTAATGAAAGAATTTTAGCGAAACAAGCTATGAATAATGAAAATTATATTATATGTAAACGATTAAATATGACAATATATTGAGTATATCATTAATTTCTAACAACGTCAACTTGGATAGTATAAGTAAATAAAAGAGAGGGTGATATGCCCCCTCTTTTTATCTGAATGAAGTTTTCTTCTATTTTAAGCTTCGTGGTATGAGTATGAAATACCTGCTATTGCACTTAGAGCAATTACTGCTACTTCAGCTGTTGCAGTTTCTAATTTAACAAAAGCATCTGTTAGGCTGATTATTTTTGCATTCTCTAGTAGAATTTCTCCACTATAGTCAAATAGTGTGAATTTTAGTGATTGAGTGCTATATTTTTGCAAGTAGCTAAACATAGTTTCTGTGCCTAAAGATACGGCATATTCACCTGTTGTTGAGCCTGGTATAACATAATCATTCAATAACCAACTTCCAACTGTAGTATTTATTTTAGCGTGTATACCAAGAATGGCATCAGCTACTACTAAATTTGTCATTGGAAGACTAGTTTGGATATTAGAGTTTAATATAAATACTTCGCCCAATTGGTTAGCAGGAATAATTACTTCGTTCAAGTAATTTAAATGATTAAATAATGGCCTAGTGTATATATCTATAATAGCAGATAGAATGTGTGGATTGCCTACTAATATTGTAGAATTCGGAGCCAAAATTTTAACTTGTTCTTCTGCGATAGCGTTTAATAACTCAAGCTGGAATGGAAGATATATTTCTGCAGGTAGCTCACATACGCCAGGTTCACCTTGGATACCTTGAGGACCTTGAGGACCAGTAGCACCAACAGGACCTTGAATACCTTGGATACCTTGAGGACCCATAGCACCAGCAGGACCTTGATCTCCTTTAACACCTTGAGGACCAGTAGCACCAGTAACACCTTGAATACCTTGAGGACCTTGAGGACCTTGAGGTCCAGTAAGACCAGTAGCTCCAGTAGCACCAGTAGGGCCGATTTCACCTTGGGCACCTTGCTCGCCTTGAGGACCAGTTTCGCCTTGGATACCTTGCTCGCCTTGAGGACCTATAGGACCTTGAGGACCAATTTCGCCTTGGATACCTTGAACACCTTGGATACCTTGTTCTCCTTGAATACCAGTTTCCCCTTGAATACCAGTTTCCCCTTGAATACCTTGTTCACCTTGAATACCTTGTTCCCCTTGAGGACCCATAGGACCAATAGGACCAGTAGCACCAGTAGCACCGGTAGCCCCAGTAGCACCAGTTTCACCTTGAATACCTTGTTCCCCTTGAGGACCCATAGGACCAGTAGCCCCAGTAGCACCGGTAGCCCCAGTAGCACCAGTTTCACCTTGGATACCTTGCTCACCTTGAGGACCTGGGCAACCCATAGGACCCATAGGACCTATATCACCTTGAGGACCCATAGGACCTACAGCCCCAGTAGCTCCAGTGCATCCAGTAGCCCCAGTAGCTCCTTGAGGACCTTGAGGACCCATAGGACCTGGGCAACCAACAGGGCCTTGAGGACCCATAGGACCTGGTACTCCAGGACAACCAGTACAACCAGTAGCTCCAGTTTCGCCTTGAGGGCCCATAGGACCAACAATACCAACAACTGGTGTGCAATCAGAAATTTGCTCAACGTAACTAGGTGCAACAGGTGGTTGAACCACATTTTGATTATAACTAGGTGCAACGATTGCATCTCTACCATAGTTTGGTACAGGTGCTGTAGGCACGTTGTAACGGCAATTAGTTACGGGTGTTGGTATTGAATTTTGATTATACATTGGATTACGATAAGAATAATAAGTCATTCGAAAAAACCCCTCCTCGAATTAATACATAAAAATTGATTTATCTGTTATAATATATGAAAAATAGACATAATATGACACTGGTTATGTAAATAAAAAATACGACCATTAAGGTCGTATCATTATAATAAGGTATCTATTTTTCTCTTAAGGATAACTTTTGGCATAGCTCCTTGAACAGTATCAATTACTTCACCATCTTTTATGAGTAGAATAGTTGGTATAGACATAATATTATACTGTTTTGCTGTAGTACGATTTTCGTCTGTATTCATTTTACCGATTTTTATTTTTCCTTCAAAGATAGTTGCAAGCTCTTCTATGATAGGTGTAACAGCCTTACAAGGACCGCACCAGTCTGCATAAAAATCTACTACAACTGGGATATCTGATTCTAATGCCTCTTGTTGAAAATTATCGTCTGTAAATTGAAATGTCATATAAAATCCTCCTAATTATAAATTGTTTATTGTGTATATGAATAATTTAGGATACTATTTTAAAAAAAATATATCAAGGAGTGTGGAAATATTTTTTTGGTGGGATAGCTTCAAGTCGATTGATAGTAACTCCTTGAGTACTAAATTTTTGTTCGTATTCTGTCATTACATTAGCAATATTTTCATTATGAAGGTCTAGGGATACATTTTTAATTAACCACTTTTGGTTAGAAAATTCTTCAATGGAAAAGGCAAATAAATTTTTATTATCAGTTTTAAAATGTAGCTCGCCTGTTGTATCTAATATTTGTTCATATTTACTTAAGAAGTCTCTATATGTTAATCTGCGCTTTTTGTATCTGTTTTTATGCCAAGGGTCAGAGAAGTTTAGATAAATTCGTGCAATCTCGCTATCATTAAATATATCTAGGCAATCTGCCCCATCAAAGTATAGAAAATATAAATTAGCAGGTATTTCAGTGGCATTTTTAATTGCCTTATATACAACTGTTTCTGCTCTTTCTATAGCTAAATAGTTTATATCGGGATATTGGGTAGCAAGTGTAGTTATAAAAGCTCCTTTGCCACAACCAAATTCTACATGTATTGGATTATTATTGCCAAATAATTTATGCCATTGACCTTTAAAGTCTGTAGGATTTTTGATTATATGAGTGCTGTTTGCTAAATATTCACTTGCATTTTTGTCATGTCTTAATCTCATTTGTTGCTCCTTAAAAATTTTCTTATAACAACTATATTACCAAAAAATATTTATATTTATAGGCATCAAAAAAAGTTAATACCTATTTATTAACAAAATCCTTAAAAAATATTGACATTTTTTGGGAATGAAGTTATTATTTTATATATAAAAACGTAATAGGAGGAGAGTATGAGTATAGATACAAAAGTACAAAATAATATTTTAGTTGTGAACTTAGAAGGTGAGATAGATCATCATACTTCTACGGTTATTCGTGAAGAAGTGGATAAAATTTATAATACATCCCGCCTTAACCATATCATTTTTAACTTTGAAAAAGTCACCTTTATGGATAGCTCTGGTGTGGGGTTGCTCATAGGAAGATATAGAATGGTTACAATGGCAGGAGGAAAGATTGGGCTAGTAAAAGTAAAGTCTGAGCTAGACAAAGTGATGAATTTATCAGGAGTATATAAACTAATGAAAAGATTTGAAGATGAAAGTGTTGCAATTTCTCATCTTTAATAACAGAGAGGATGGTCATGTTATGGTTTCAAACCAAATGGATATTAAATTTAAAAGTATAAGTTCGAACAATTCTTTTGCAAGAGCCGTAGTCGGTGCTTTTTTAGCCCAATTAGACCCAACGGTAGAACAAATATATGATATAAAAATGGCAGTATCAGAAGCTGTTACTAATGCTATAATCCATGGTTATAACGAGAATGAGGATAATTGGGTTGAGTTGATTTGCAGATATGAACAAGATGAGACAGGCAGTGATGTAGTTATAGAAGTTATAGATACAGGTTGTGGGATTGAAAATTTAGACCAAGCAAGATGTGAGATGTTTTCTTCTACTGCAGAAAGAGCAGGACTGGGGTTTACAGTTATGGAGGCTGTGGTAGATAAGGTAGATATTATGTCTAAGTTGGGTGAAGGAACGAGAGTTGCTTTACATACTAGATTGACAGCGTAATAGGTTGGAGGTGGTAAAATTGCAACAGGTAAATGACCCACAAATAGAAAGAGTAAAATTTCTTATCGCTAAGGCTCAAGACGGTGATGAGAGAGCTAAAGAAACTTTGGTTGAGCAAAATATTGGCTTGGTATGGAGTCTTGTTAAACGTTTTTCAAACAGAGGATATGACCTTGATGATTTATTTCAGGTGGGCAGTATTGGTTTGTTAAAGAGTATAGATAAGTTTGACCTAAACTATAATGTAAGATTTTCAACATATGCAGTTCCTATGATTGTAGGGGAGATTAAACGTTTTTTGCGTGATGATGGCATGATTAAGGTAAGTAGAAATTTAAAAGATATTGCATATAAGGCAAGGCTTGCTAAGGAAGATTTTATAAAAGAACTTGACCGAGAGCCGACCTTAAAAGAAATTGCAACTATACTTGATTTACCAGCTCCAGAAATTGCTGTTGCTTTAGAAGCAAATACAGAGGTAGAGTCGCTAAATGCTGTAATACATCATGGTGATGGAAAACCTATTACATTAGAAGATAAAATAGATCAATCACCTAGTGAGCAAAGTAATATTTTAGACAATATATTACTAAATCAACTTATAGAAAATTTAGCAGAAGTTGAGCGCAGAGTTGTAAATTACAGATATTTTGAAGACTTAACTCAAACAGAAATAGCAAATTTATTAGGAATATCTCAAGTACAGGTCTCGAGAATTGAAAAAAGGATTTTGCAAAAAATGCGGGGTATGTTAAAAATATAATATAAAAAGAGGCTGATACATAGTTTGGTGTATCAGCCCTTTTTTTATTTTCTATTTTCTATATATATTGGCACCTAATGCAGATAATTTTGTTTCTACAGTCTCGTAGCCTCGATCTATATACTTTACATTATGAATTACAGTCTCTCCGCCAGTCGCCCTAAGTCCAGCGATTATCATAGCTGCCCCAGCTCTAAGGTCGGTTGCAATAAGATGAGAAGATTTTAAAGACTCAACTCCTTCTATTATTGCTCTATTGCCTTCAATGTGAATTTTTGCCCCAGTAGGTTTTAATTCCTCAATATATTGGAATCTATTTTCAAATACGCCTTCTATCATGGTACTAACTCCGTTTGCTACAGTTAATAAAACTGCCATCTGTGGCTGCAAATCTGTTGGAAAGCCTGGATATGGCAATGTCTTAACGGTGGTAGCCTTAAAATTGATTGGTGCTATTACTCTTAAATAGTCATCTCCCTCAATGACTTCAATCCCCATCTCACGAAATTTAGAACTTAAAGAATCCATATGCTCAGGTATAATGTTTTTAACGCATACGTCTCCACCTGTAATTGCAGCAGCTATCATAAATGTGCCGGCTTCAATCTGGTCTGGTACAATGGTATATTTGCCGCCATGTAGTTTTTCCACACCTTTTATACGAATAACATCAGTTCCAGCACCTTTAATCTCTGCACCCATCATATTTAGATAATTTGCAACGTCGACAATATGAGGTTCTTTTGCAGAATTTTCAATTACAGTTGTTCCTTCTGCTAGCACAGCTGCTAACATGATATTTATTGTTGCACCTACACTTACTACGTCTAGGTATATTCTTGTTCCAATTAATCTTTTTGCACTTACCTTTATCACATTGTCTATTACTTCCACATCAGCTCCTAGTGCTTTAAAGCCTTTAATATGTTGATCGATTGGTCGACCACCAAAATCGCACCCTCCAGGCATAGCAACTTCAGCATATTTAAATCTGCCTAGTAATGCACCTAGTAGGTAATATGATGCTCTCATCTTACTAACGCATTCGTCTAATGCGTTATGGTTATATACTGTACTTGCATCTACTTCTAGTGTATGTGTATCTATAAACTTTGTTACCGCTCCTAATGAACACATTGTTTCATTTAAAATTGATACATCATTTATATTAGGTAAATTCTCTATTACACTTATTCCGTCAACTAAAATCGTTGCAGGCAGTATTGCAACAGCAGCGTTTTTAGCTCCGTTTATAATTACATCTCCATTTAGGCGTTCTCCACCTCGTATACATAACTTGCTCAACCTAAACACCTCTTAATATCTTATTTATTTAAATCACCTATTGTGTATTTAGCCAAATTACATTATACCATTATTTATATAAAATACAAAGGTTTATTTTAACTCATTTGTATAAGCGTTGACATATAATGGAGTATTTAAACCTACTATATCAATTTTATATGTCGGATGAGCCTCTTCTTTTAAAAAGAAGGCCCTGTTTATTACGTCTCTTTTATAACCAATGGTAATATCATTAATGTAAGTTTGATTATTTACAGATTGCTTGATGATTTCTTGTAGATTAAAAAGAACTTGGTCCACCCCATAAATTTCTTTTTGATTTATACTTTCTTCTTTTACCTCACTCAAAGCCATTGTACTCATAAATACACCGTCATCTGTGATTTGCATATACATATAACTATCAAATATGGGTAAGTTATTGTATATTTCATAATATGTTATCAATGCTCCATATGACTCTTTTTTATAAGAAATTTTTACTTTTTTATCCATGATAGTACTATAATAAGCATTAAAATACGCTTTTGCATAGTCTAGAGCTAAATCTTTTGTTAATGTAGAAGTATAATTTATAGAAATAGAACTATCTGTATAAGCTACTTGATATGTGCTAAACGTCAAAGTTATATTATCTTTTTTATATACCCTATGCTTATTGTCATATTCGGCTTGTGAAGAAATTTCGGTTATAGTAACGTCTTGCCTTTTTTCTCCAAATATATTATCTAATAAAATATCTCTATTTATAGTGGAGATTTTAATAGGAGAAATGGTGATAGATGCAACAGAAGCGTAATTTGTGGGCAAATCACCGACTATATGGATATCATTTTGTTCTAAGTATGCGGTAATCTGGCTTAACCGTTCGGGGCTTAAACGAAACGATAAAACATATTTATAGTAATTTCCAAATGCTAATATAATATTTAATATTATAAAAATACTGAGTAGATAATTTAATGCTTTATTGTCGTTCATTTACTCTCCTTATGGGAAATGCCACCTTCCGTTGTATTTTACCCCCCACTTTATAGGGATTCCTTTATTAATAGAGCTAAGTTCGTATACCAATTCGACATTTTCAAATTTAGGTTGCTCTACATTTTGGGCTTGAAGCATGCTATACATTTTATCAATAGGGACAGAGTACCCTTCTGTAAATTGATATTTAATATAAGAGTATTCTTCTTCTAGGCTATATGTTATCCATTTGCCTTCTATTATATTATGGTTTTTTACCTTAATTTCTATTGCAGAGTTTATTTCTAGTGCTGTTTGCAAATTTTCATTTAGTATGATAGTATGACCATTTTTTATGATATCTAGGTAATATACATATGCTTCTTGTTCAATTTTTATGTCGCTTACATATAGGCGATTTTTAATAGTCGGATGTATTGAATCTGTTGAATTTATAAAGTCCATCACTATATTATATCCTTCTAGTTTGCTCATAGGCGTAGTAAATGTGTTAGGAGATAGGTTTATATATTGAATTGTACCACGGTTACTGTAGCGTATAAGATTTTTTTGAGACTCTATAAATTCTATTGTACCACCTAGTAACAAGCTTATTTCTTTCATAATAGGCTTTTCAAAGAAGTGGTCAATATATCTTTCAATATTTTGTATATCAAAGTTATCCTGTTGCAACTCATTTTTAAAGATTATATTCGTATAAATTATAGGTAGAGTATTACTAATATTTGCCAAAAAGACATTCCCTTGAATAAACTGACTTTTTATATCCTTGATACTAGGTTGATATTTTGTATCATTGGTATTAAATAAAGAATAGATATTTGTAAATTCATATGTCCCATCTTGTAAAATAATTTCTATATAGTAATCTTCTAAGTAATTAATAAAATATATATTGTTATCTGCAATATTTGAATCAGATATTTTAATAAATACCGTATTTATTTTATAGTTATAGTTAAGGGGAATAGGCTTACCCACTATTTCATCTATAGTCACAGGCAGGCTATACTCGTATATTAGCCCTTGTTGATTAAACAGTTGACTAATGTCTTGTGTTTTATATTGTGCATCTGTAAAATCGGTGTAATTTAATAAAGCTTGTTGTAATTCGGCTATGATATCTTCATATTCTTGCTGTTCATTAGGTATTAGGTAAGAATGAGTATAGTTTCCTCCCGTGTTAACCCAGATGTTTTTGGGGCTAATAGGGGACAGTGTACTAACTGCAGTTTCTTCAAAAAAAATATGGCTAAGAGATCCTCCCAGCCATAAGTGTATAGTTTGAATTATACTAAGCAATATAAAAAAGCTTAGCATGATAGTTTTAAGTTTGAGCATATTTATTTTCCTATCATTATAATCTGTATACCAGTGTCTGTTGTCTTCTCAACTAAATTGTCCGGTAAATCACTTGGCGTGCTTACGATGTAGTTTTTAATTTTTAGCTTATGTTCTTCGGGTTGTCTGTATATATCTACAACAATAACACCTATTTCTTTTTCAATAGTAGTATATTCTAGTACTATTTGATTATCTTTTTCGCCTAGTTCTATTAGTTGGTTAAAAGTCTGTGTAGCCCCAACTTCGCCTAGTATATATTCTTTGTATAATACTTGTTCTTGTACAACAGAAATGGTGATATTTGTGCCCACTTTTGCTTCGCCCATTATATTAATATGCTCTTCAAATGTGGTTAAGATATAATCTTCGTCGTAGTCGGTTACGGGGTGAGTAATTCGTACGTATTCATCATGTGTAAAGTCTATAGATGCATAGGTATCTACTTTGCCTACCAATACCGCTCCAAAAATTATAAGGGTAAAAATATATTGATTTAACTTCATTGTAGCGTCCCCCCTTTCAATGTTTATATTTATATACTGATATTATATCGTCTTATTATTACAACTATATTACACACTATTAACTTTTGGCTTACAAATTAATATTACATAAAGTCAAGGTCAATTTCTAAGGCTATAAATTTAATTGTGACGATTGTACCAACGCCTAAGGTGCTTTCTATATTAATATGACCACCGTGCAGCTCCACCATTTCTTTTGCAATGGATAAGCCAAGTCCTGTGCCACCCATTTGGCGTGAGCGTGCCTTGTCCGCACGATAGAAGCGTTCAAATATCCTTTCTAAATCTTTTTTAGATATTCCCATGCCCGTGTCTTTTACCTTAATTATAATTTTAGTATGTTTTTTTTGCA
>MDJN01000149.1 GCA_001995005.1 Candidatus Parepulonipiscium sp. PG-Nun2H_MBin03
GTGCCGCTGGCACAGGCTCCTTTATAGAAGAACAAGCTATTAAATTAAATGTACCCCTATCTGAATATAGCAAAATTGCATATAATTCTACTAATCCTATAGATTTAGGAGAAAGGTGTACAGTGTTTATAGAAGACACTATACGAGATGCATTTGCTAATGGGCAAAATTTAGAAGATATATTAGCCGGAATTTGTTATTCCATTGTAAATAATTATCTAAATAAAGTAGTTGGTAATAACAAAATTGGTAATAACATAGTTTTGCAGGGTGGAGTTTGTTACAACAACTCCTTGGTCTCAGCATTTTACGCAAAGTACGGCAACCGTATAAAAGTATCACCGTTTTTTGCAGTCAGCGGTGCATTAGGCGTTGCCACCATTGCATTAGAAGAAACTAACGGTACTACTAAGTTTAAAGGCTTTGAGAGCTTGTCATTACCCTTAGACATAAAAAATCAAATTCCAACTTCATCAATAGCCAATCACTATAAAGAAACTAAAAAATTATTCTTAGGTGATTATACTCGCAAAAACCTAGACCCTAATAAGCAGACTATTGGTATTCCATATGTATTGTTGGTTCATAAATTGTTCCCGATGTTTAGAGTATATTTTCAAACATTAGGGTATAATGTGCTCCTATCCCCTGATACTCATGATGATATAATACTAAACGCACAGCAACATGCCTTGGTAGAAACATGTTACCCAGTTAAACTTATCTATGGACATATTGCTTATCTTGTAGAACAAAACGTAGATTATATATTTTTGCCGTCTATGATAACTATGAAACATGAGAGTTCAAAAGTTGAGCATAATTACGGATGCGTTTATATGCAAGCATCACCACAAATGGTATACGAAAGTATGAATCTTGCACAAAAAAATATCCAGTTATTAAACCCTCTTATCTCCCTTGACTTCGGAGAAGAAGCCATTGCCAAAGCTCTAGTAGAGGTTGGGCTGAAACTTGGGCACAATAAGCCAAAATGTGCATTAGCTTTATCAAAGGGTGCACTCTCATTACGTAAATATATGATGGCTACCGAAAAACAGGGTAAAGAATTCTTAAATAGTATAAAACCTGCTGAAAAAGTATTTGTAATCGTAACAAGACCGTATGGCATAGCAGATGATGTTCTAAATATGGAAATACCACAGATTTTACATGAGCGTGGATATAACGTATTAACACTTGCACACATCCCAGGGCATGAACTTGATTTATCTGAAGAATATATGAATTTATATTGGCCATTTGGACAACATATAGTTACAGGTGCTAAACTCATAGCAAACCACCCTAATTTATATGCAATATATTTAACTAACCATGGTTGCGGACCGGACAGCATGATCAATCATTTATTCCAAGAAGAGATGGGGGATAAGCCTTATCTCAGTATAGAAGTGGATGAGCACTTTTCTAAAGTAGGTATAATAACTCGAATAGAAGCATTTATTAATAGCGTTTATAATCAAAATTTAGTTGCCACCAAAAACGTGCATGAATATTTTAATAATGTTGTTAAAAAACAAGTTTATGTCACAGACAAAATTGATAAAAACAAACCGCTATACATTCCTAATTTTTATCCATATAGTCAAATATTTAAACGT
This sequence comes from Candidatus Parepulonipiscium sp. PG-Nun2H_MBin03, assembly GCA_001995005.1. Lineage (GTDB taxonomy): Bacteria > Bacillota > Clostridia > Lachnospirales > Cellulosilyticaceae > Epulonipiscioides. The sequence continues at coordinate 1,626 of MDJN01000149.1, forward strand.
AGTCTCGATGTTAATATACAAATTTTGGAGCCAACCAGTAAATCATCAATAACACTGGGTATGCATAAATCTCTTTCAAAAGAATATATCTCATTTGTGGCACTGCTAGGCGATATACTAAAAGGAAAACAACAAAATGATATAAAACAAATTTATATTCCACAAACTGAAGGTAGCGAAACGGATGGGGTGTACCCTAGAGTAATAAGCGGAATTTTAGGTAAAGATACAACAGTCGTCACTAGTACTATCGAGCATTTATATAGGAATAAAAATATGTATATTATCTTTAATATTTTAGCCGGAGATATTATTTTACATGCTCCACATGACAAAAGAGACACTATGTTAACATGGTTACTAGAGCAGGATAAAATCAATATAGACATATTAAAAGAATTGACAGCTAAGGTAAAACCTTACCTAAGCACAAATAAAAAAACTATAAGCTTAATCGGTGATCCATATATAGTATATAATCCATATTTTATAAACCATGCTCTACTAGAAAATGTATCAGTTCAATATATGCCTCTTAGTGAATATCTAACATTTATGTGGAGCCAAAAAGCTGCGGATAAGCACGAACAACAATTCGTACATGAAGTAGAACAAGTTATTTCTGAATTTTTAAACGAATTGGGCCATGCAGTTGATATTGATAAGTTTAAACAAATAGGTGAACAGTATTTGCCAATGTTTAGAGGTGGAAATGCTCACTATAGACTGGCTAAGCGGATTATGCACTCAAACGTAGACGCTATAATAGATGCGGTATGTATGTATGAAAATACGCAAAGTATTTTACAGTTAAAAAAGATTGACCTAGATATTCCTTATATTAATATCGAATTTGAAGGGAATAACAACCAAATAGCATATGAAAAAATAATACAACTGATTAATTACTTGGTAATAAGTTAATCTGATTTACGTCTTTTTACTAAAAGCTCGAGAGTAACTCGGTGTTTATATGGGGTGTTTGGGGGGTGTCGCCCCCCCACAAGGGACTCCGCCCCTTAACCTTATTTAGTTAAGATTTTGTAAAGCTCACCCCAAAATAACAAGAATTAGATCGGTGTTACTTTGGTAATCTAAATTACTGAAAAGCTAATGATATTATGCTAAACTTATTTAGTTATATTTCACTAACCAGAAAGGATTAATTTATGCTACTTCCAAAAAATACAAAATTCCGGTTAACCGATTTAATCGAGTTAAAAAAGGGTCATATAGTAAGCAAAAATATTTTGCAAACAGATGAAGCGGCTGCTTGGATATTTACTTATGATATGGGCGAGAGTGTAAGCGAACAAGCAAATAGTGATGATATATTTATACTCGTATTAACAGGTCAACTAGAAGCTGAGCATCATGGTAAAATCTTCACCGCTAACGCACATGAAGTTTTGGCTGTGCCTCGAGAAACTCTACATAGAGTATATTCGACGCAACCTAGCAAGGTAATTCAACTAACTATGATAATAAAAGAAGGAGAAACTGAGATGAATAAATTTATTAATAAAGTGAATTCAGGCGAAATTTTAAAAATGAGTGACGTTATAGACTATACTGAAGATGGTATTGCAAGTGTAGCCATGGTTCAACGAAAAAGTCTAACTCTTACAGTGTTTGCATTTGATAAAGGACAAAAATTATCTACTCATAAATCTAATGGAGATGCCTTTGTGCAAGTTCTTGACGGTACGGTTACTATAAATATAGACGGTATTGACTTTGACTTAACAGCAGGCGAGAGTATTATAATGCCTGCCGAAACGCCTCATGCGGTCATGGCAAAGGAAAGATTTAAGATGTTACTTACTGTAGTAAAACCTGAAGAAGAGCCTGTATAGAAGAAAACTTCATTCAGTGGGGGTTCTAACCCCGCCACTGAATGTTAGTTGCCTTAATCTGAAAAGATTAC
>MDJN01000150.1 GCA_001995005.1 Candidatus Parepulonipiscium sp. PG-Nun2H_MBin03
CCCCGCCCATCAAAAGCTGGTTGGATAATATCCTTTAGATAAATTGTATACGGTAATTTTTCCGTCCATACTGGTGTTGCAAACGAAATTTCATTATGCACTGAATGTTCATTTAAATGTTGGATAATAACTTCAATTTCGGTAGCATCATTTTTTTCGGCCGAAGCTTTCTTAATTGTAGGAGAAATTCTATGACCAAAATTATCTACTAAAGCAACTTTCGCACAACTCTTAACGTCTAAGCTACGGGTCGGATTATATGGTGCACCGCTCCAAAACGATTGTATCTGCTCGAAAATTTCATCTTCCCCTACTTTTACAAATGTACGCCCAGGTTGAATTATTTTAGCAGCATCGGGACGTTTAAGCATATCTTTACTGTCTGTAGAGCTTGCTACTTTAAGACACCATCTAAATTTTGTATTGGAATTCATTTTATCACTAACTACATTTCCAGGCTTTTGGGTTAACAGGATAATATGTATCCCTAGCGTTCTTCCTATCCCAAAAATACTATCTACAACCCTCATAAACTCTGGGAATTGCGTTTTAAACTCTGCAAATTCATCTATTACTACAAATAAATACGCTAATGGCTCACTCACCTTGCCTTCTCTATATGCATTTAGGTACTGAGTAATATTTTGAACCTCGCAGGCATCAAATAATTGCTGTCTACGTTGCATTTCTTTTTCCAACGATACTAAGTTACGACCAATATTTTTATCAATATTAGAAATTGTGCCTGCTAAATGTGGTAAGTTTCTAAATGGTAAAATAAGGCCTGTCCCCTTAAAATCTATTAAAATAAAGTTTACACTAGATGGCGAGAAACGTACTGCCATTGATAATATCCATGATTGAACCATTTCTGACTTGCCCGAACCAGTCATTCCAGCAACTAGTCCATGTGGTCCATGTTGCTTTTCATGAATATCGAAGTAAAATAATTGTCCATTCCCCAAAATCCCAATAGGTACACTCATGTTTCGTTCTGGAGTACCACTTTGCCAAAAATTATCTATAGGTAATTGTTCTGGCTTTACCACACTATATCCTTCTAAAAAAGATATTCCATCAGGTAATTTGTTATTGACATCAGTAGTCTCAATTTTTAGAGGAGCCAAACTTCTAGCAAACATTTCATACTCACTTTGATTGACATTATATAACTCAAATTCTTGTATATCTGCAGCATTATTTTTTGAGTACATCATATTTTTACGAGTTGAAAAATCCACTATATAATGACACTCAGCCGGTAATTGGTGTAAGTCTTTATATAGAAATAAACATCCTACTCTTAGCTCACTGTTATTTTTAATGACTAAACTGGCTATTGGGTGAGACATTAGTAACTCTTTTGAAGTACATACAAAGAAATAATATGGCATACTAAATTCGTCCTCGTCTTCTAACTGCTTACTATATTCAACAAGTTCCTCTCTTAACTCATTTAATATTTCATTCGCTTGAGACTTATTAGTAGCAAAATATCTTTTTGACTTACGTTTATCAAATACATGTGGTAACCATTTTATAAATTCCCATTCTGAAATTTCTTTTTTGTTACATAAAACTATTACTTTTAGATCTACATAACTATGCAAGGCACAAGCTTGTACCAATAAATTTTTAGCTAACTGCATTGACTTTCCGTTATCCCCAATTATTCCGCAACTTTTATACTGGCCTAGATGTAATAAGATAGGACAATTATCGTTTGTTTTAAATATAGTACCAATTTCTTGAGCACGCATAAGCAAAGTATCATCTACTAGAGTAACCATTTGCTTCGGAGTATTAATTTGTATTTCTACAGGAATAGTGCCTGTTCCAATTGATAAAGTCATAAAATCTTGGTCTTCTTCTCGTCTATTCCATAAAGTTATATCTTTTTGTTCGCTAAGACGGATACATTCAATAATAGATGGATAAGTATTTGTTAAAATCTTGCGTTGCATCTCTATTAAGTCTTGAATATACGCAATCTGCTCTGACAGATAATCTTGATATTTTTGAGTTCTTAATTCTTCAAGCTCTTGATGAGCCTTTTTTTGAGCATTGTATCTCAATATAGCCATAATAAAACCAACGATACTCATTGGCACGCTATAATATAACATATTCATTGATTTTGTTAAGAACATACCGATACAAAATATTGCAATCGCAGATAATATAGGGGCTAGTAATACGTTTAACCAGTTAATTTGTGGCTTACCTCCAATATTAGGCGGCGATTGTATTTCTATAATTTCCTTTGGCACAAGGCTTTTTAATCTAGGTGATTGCTCAAATTTAAGCGGATATTGCTCATCTGGAGTTTTTACACCTAACAGGCTACTAATTATTTTTTCTGGATGTATTTCTAATAAATCATCCGACAGAAGGGATAACCCCTCTTGCTCATAAACTATTTTACAAAATGCAAACTGAATAATATCTCCGACTTTTAATTTTGCTGAGCTGGTTTTATTCCCATTTATGTAAACACCATTGCTACTTTTTGTATCAAATATACTCCACTCGCCACAATTATAAACTAATTCCAAATGTTTATCAGAAATTAAATTATTAAAAATAGTGATATCACAGTTTGAGCTACGTCCTATTGTCGTTGTTCTTACCTTAGAAATTGGAACATTATATAAATATGAGCCATTTGTTGTATAAACTGTTACATATACTTTTAATACTTTATCCAAGGTTATAATGTTTTTAAATTCAAAAATTTCTTTGTTTTTATCAGTTTGTAAAATCCAATTTTTATTTATTAATTGAATGGAGTACTTATAATTAGTAGGCTT
>MDJN01000151.1 GCA_001995005.1 Candidatus Parepulonipiscium sp. PG-Nun2H_MBin03
CTACTGATGAATATATTCAATATATGGGTTCATTTTACGAATAAAAAAGCTAGAGTTTACCTCTAGCTTTTTGCTATATCTGTTCTATACTGCATTCCGTCAAACGAAACATTTTTTATTTGGTTATATACTTTTTTACGTGCTTGGTCTAATGTATCTGCTAGAGCCGTCAGCGAAAGCACTCGTCCGCCATTTACTATAGGAATAGTTTCGCCTCTTGTGCCCGCATGGCATATAATTACATCTTTATCTACCAAATCTAAACCTGATATCTGCACATTATTTTCTACATAAGTTTTTGGATATCCTGCACTAGCTAAAACTACTGTAACACTACATCTCTCGTCCCATTCGAGATTGATATTTGATAAGTTACCGTCTGCTGTTGCAAGTAATACATCTAATAAATTAGTTTTAAGCCGTGGTAATACACTCTGCGTTTCTGGGTCACCAAACCTTACATTAAACTCTAATACATATGGCGTATTGTCTTTAATCATAAGGCCAATAAACAAAACTCCTCTATAGTCGAAATTTTCTTTCTTAAATCCGTTTAGTATTGGTTCTAGAACTAGCTTTTTTATATCCTCTGTAACAATTGGATTTGGTGAGTATCCGCCCATTCCACCAGTATTTTCACCTTTATCATCGTTAAAAATACGCTTATAGTCACGTGCAGTTTCAAGAGGAACTATTGTATTTTCATCTACAAAGCACAGCAGAGATGCTTCTATACCATCTAAAAATTCTTCTATAACCAAGGTTTCACCGGCACCTTTAAAAGTATCGTTAAATATATCTATAATCGCCTGCTCAGCACTATCATAAGTTTCACATATTAAAACTCCTTTACCAGCTGCCAAGCCATCAGCCTTTACTACTACTGGTAAACTAAATTTCTCTAAAGCAGATATTGCCTCAGCTTGTTGAGTTTTATCAAAACTTAAATATTTAGCCGTTGGGATATTATTTCTCATTAGAAATTCTTTCGTAAACTTCTTACTTCCCTCAAACTGAGCACATTTTTTATTAGGGCCAAAGATTTTATATCCTTTGGCTGTAAAATCATCCACAATTCCATTAACCAAAGGCACTTCAGGGCCTACAACTACAAAATCAATCTTATTATTATCTGCAAATTGTAATAATCTTTCTGTATCTGTCACAGGAATATCTACGCTATTTATGCCAAAACTATGTGGTGTAATCCATATTTCATCGCCCGCTTTACTTAATGCTTGGTAAATGGCAGACTCTCGCCCACCGTTTCCTATAATCAAAACTTTCATAGTCTATACTCACTTTCTAATAATTTTATACTATCTACTAAAAGGGAATGTTCTATTTGGTTTAAAATCTTTTGTTGCAGTGTACTAGGCGTGTCATCAATAGATACATCTAACATACGTTGCAAAATGATTTTTCCAGTGTCTATGCCAGCTTCTACAAAGTGTACTGTTGCACCAGATTTTGCTTCTTTATTTGCTATAACCTGTTCATGTACATGTATTCCATAACAACCTTTTCCACCATATTTTGGTAGCAAAGATGGATGTATATTTATTATACGCCCCTTATACTCTGTTAATATAGTTTCGCCTAAAATTTTTAAATATCCTGCCAATACAACAAGCTCTATATCATATTGTTTTAAGATATTAATTATTTCAACCTCACCTGCTACTCCTTTTTTATCAACAACATAATTTGGTATATTGCTATTATTTGCACGGGTTAAAGCATAGGCATTAACTTTATTTGAAATAACTGCGCATACATCTAACTTTGCATCTATTATAGCTTGCAGATTGCTACCAGAGCCTGAAGCTAAAACGGCTATTCTCATAATATAACCTCTTTATTTCCATCTATAATTTCACCAATTACATAAGCATCTTCTCCATTTGCATTAAGAATATCACATGCAGCCTTTGCATCCTCTTTATCTATAGCAATTACCATGCCTATGCCCATGTTAAACGTATTGTATAATTTTTCCTTAGGCAACTTTGAAGTTTCTTCTATAAATTTATATATAGGCGGTTTTTTAATGGTCTCTATATCAATTTTAGCAGATAACTCACTAATAAACATGCGAGGTATATTTTCTATAAATCCGCCCCCTGTAATATGTGCCATACCCTTTATCTTTATGTGTTGTTTAAGGGCTAATATACTTTTTACATATAGCTTAGTAGGTTTAAGTAGTGCCTCTTTATACGTCTCACCAAGGTACTCATCATATTCTTCTAAATTTATATTGCTATGCTCAATCAATTTTCTAATAAGCGAGTAACCATTACTATGCACACCACTTGATGCAAGTCCAATTAATATATCTCCACTTTGCAAGTCCTTGCCACTAATCATATCTTTTTTATCTACTATACCTACCGCAAAGCCTGCCACATCATATTCTCCAGTATTATAAAATCCTGGCATTTCCGCAGTTTCACCACCAATTAATGCACAGCCACTTTGTACACATCCTTCACTAATTCCTCCAACAACTTCTGCAATTTTTTCAGGCGAAATCTTACCTGTTGCAACGTAATCTAAGAAAAATAACGGGGTTGCACCCGCACATAATATATCATTCACGCACATAGCCACGC
>MDJN01000152.1 GCA_001995005.1 Candidatus Parepulonipiscium sp. PG-Nun2H_MBin03
CTATAGATAAATTTTCTAGCCTAAACAATATATTTAGTGCCCCATTATCGCTACTAACATTTTTGCCTCTAGTATAAATACTACCAACTTCTAAAATAAATTTTTGTGGAGTATTTAATTTATACCGCTCTTTTGTTACCTCATTATAAATACTAGCACTTATACCTCCTGGATAATCTACCCAGATAACCCCCACTACATTCGCTCTATCACTGTTTATAGTAATAGTAACACGTTCTACATTTTGTACATTAATTCGTTTATGATGTTTTTTGTCACCCTCCGCTCCAACTGTCCCAATAATCGTTACCATTGGTAAATTAGCATACCTATTTAGAACCTGCTCAAGTGCACACGCCCCGTCATGGCTACATATGTTAGTTCCATATGGTACGCATAATACAAGGGGTTTATTTACACTATGTGCATACTCTATTAAATTAGTTATTGCTATAATTAAATCCTCTAGCAAAATAGCCTCTGCATTATATTCTCCGCCATATATATTTTGTAAAGTCGGCGAGGCTGTTTTAATTTTTGCTACTGCATATTTTACATTAGGCAGATAAACCGTTGTCTGATCACTGTTACACCAATTCGCAAGTAACATAAGTGCAGTAGAAGTTGTTAAAATTGTATCTTCCTCAACTGCTGGCATAATTTCCAATAATTTAGTTACATCCATCTCTGATGTGCCCACATTTCCTGCTTGTTGCGTCCATATATACTCAATTTTAGACTTTCCTGCTTTATCTATTAAAAGAGGATGGGTAATTTGCACATCCGTTGTATCTATTATCCCAATTAATACTCCTTGCCCATCATCAATTTTGTCTATTAGTTCATTCTTAGATAGCAAATCTTTATTTACTATATTTTGTTGTATATTTGGCTTAGTTAATATTTTTATGTTATTACTAATATTTATATACCTACTAAGCTGTTGCTTCACCGCATCAACCGTACTTTTCGTACCTCTAAGTATAGCCGCCATATTTAATAGAGGAATATATTCAAGACCCATTTTCTTATAAAACTCGGCATCCCTAGGAGCTATTGCATTTAGAGTTATATAAAGATTTTCATCGTCTGGGATTAAATCATAAAATATGTCAGAATATATTGAGTCGTCAATAAAATTTCTAAACTCACGGCGTATAGTTTTATTATATATTTCAGGCTGACTTACTAAATTTAAAAAAGTATGATTTGGTAATTTATCTGTAAAGATTGCTTGTTGAATATAAGGCTCATAATCTCTACTACTAATCTTATAAAATGGTGCGATATCACTTTTAGTATAATACACTAAAATTCCATCTACTTTATCAAACCAAGCATTTAATACTTTATCTAACATAGTACGTGGATTTATATTTGTTCTATCTATCGCATTATATACAATAGGCTTTTTTTTATTATCTATAGCCATTATAAGAATATCTGCCATAATTTCTATATATTGGCCTAAACTAAACGTATCTTGTAAGTAGTATTTAAAATTATCTTCTGGCGGTTTATACTCAATTCCGCCTGCAATAATTACAAAAAAGTATCCTTCTGGAGGTATAAATTTTTCTATTTTCTGTAGTTGCATTCCCTTAAAATCCGAGTATTGCTCTATATCTGTCTCATAATTTGTGCAAAAATATATGTTATCGTATAATGGCGTAGAATCTTGCGTAGATTTATCATACTTTAAACCTTGCATTGTCTCTCCCCCTATATTATTAGAAAACTATTTTGAAAGTCTAACCGCCCATACCCTTCTATATTATTTGGATATTCAATCCCAACTTGCCTTTTTGCCCCTCGTGCTAATATATCTCTTGCTATTCTGGTATTCACCGTCGGTAAATTATCTTTTATTATACTCCACTCTAGTAGCAACGCCGATGCTCCAGCCGTTATAGCAGCTCCTACGCTAGTCCCTGTATAACTAGATGATTGCCCATTTATCACAGGCCCTTTTACCGCAATGCTAGGTGCCACAAAATCCGGTTTAATTACTCCTTTTCTAGTGGGTCCACGTCCAGAAGCTACATATAAACTTCCATCAATCTCATCATACCCACCTACTACAATTACATTTCTTGCCGTAGCCGGTGTACAAACCGTAGTTTCAAGACTAGGCTCAAAAAATCTTGTATTAGTCTGTATAAAACCAATTCTAGGCAACCACATGTCAAATGTACCGTTTATAATGTAATCTCCATACACTTCAATCTGCCAAATTCCAGGGATTGGGTCCTTTATAGAAATAGCAACAGCTTCCCCTCCTGTATTCGATTCTGGATACCTATACTCAATAGTCACTTGGCTATTTTGTAAGCTAAACATAAATTCCTCTAACTTATACGGTTTTAACGGAATACGTTCTATTATCTGACCTATAGGAGTTCTAATTCCTACACTAATTTTATCTACGGCCTTAGTCCATAAATATGTTATAAATCCATCTTCATTTTCTGCAATATTTATTTCTACAGTCTTTTTTTCACCTGCTAATATAGTGCTTTTATAATGATGTGCTGCATTCGCCTCATTCCCCGCCGCTCCAACAACTATAATCCCTGGGGCTAATGTTAAGGTTTCTAAATACCTCTCAATTATATTTGTACCATCATGCCCTCCGTAGTTATTTCCGACAGCTATGCATATAACCAGCGGTTTATTAAGAGTTGTTGCCTTTTGCACGAGATAATTTATTGCAGTTAAAATTGCCCCGTCACTGTATGCCACTTCGTTATTGTTCAGAAAAAATAATTCTCGCAGGCTTTCTGATGCTTGTTGCATCTTCACTGCTATAATATCACTATTTGGTGCAGCTCCAATAAAGCCTGTTCTTCCTAGCCTATCACTACCCCCAGCAATAGCCGCAATATATGTTCCGTGCCCATAGTCATCTTTAGTCGGTACACTTTCATATGGATCATCCGAACGGAGTGCTGCGTCTAATTGTGCTTTAACATATTCTGTACCAAAATCAAAATCTAACGGCGGATCTCCTTCTACAGTTTGATCCCAGATGCTAAGTATTCTGCTGCTACCATCCTCATATCTAAACACATCATTTGTATAGTCTATTCCGGTGTCCAAAAAACCTAAAATTACCCCAGCCCCTCTTAGTTCTCCATATGGATAATTATGAAAAGCTAAGATACCTGATTCTTGTAGTGACTCCGTGGCATTTAGGCCATATAGAAAAGAGTTCTGAATGTATTGCGTATTTTTTGCCAGTTCAACTAATTCATTTTGTCCTTCCATTGGAACTTCAGCTATATAAATTCCGCTAGCTATAGGCCTAAAAATAATGTTTGGATATTGTTCTCTTAATTGGTCGATATCTTTAAAATCTTCTATAACATACTCACTATACATATCTTCTCCTTATTAATTTTTGCTCAAAATAAGTATATGTCATGCATAGTTAATTTATTTACTTTTATTAAATTATAGCTTAGTCATTTTCCTGTCTTAGTTTTTGTACTTGCTCTAATTCAAGCCCTGTTTTTAATGCTATTGTGTCATCGTCTAGTATATCTAACAAAGATTTTGCTAACCTATTTTTTTCTGTTTCTATACCCTTTTTCATGCCTTCTGCTCTACCTTCTACTCGTCCTTCTGCTCTACCTTCTTCCCGTCCTTCTGCTCTACCTCTTTCCTCGGCAGTTGCCATAACATCTCCTTCTATCCGCCTCTCATGTATAAACCTGTCGTACGCTCTTCTTTGCTTATCGTCCATCTTTAATACGTCTAGTCT
>MDJN01000153.1 GCA_001995005.1 Candidatus Parepulonipiscium sp. PG-Nun2H_MBin03
CAGTAAACACCTCTTCTATCGTCAAAGTTGTATATTACTTAATTTGCTGCACAATAGAAGAAAACTGCATTTAGCATGCTGGTGTTTACCTGTACTATGGAAAAAGATAAGCCTAAAAAATCTCCGAAAAATATGTTATAATACTAGTTATACCATGTTTTTATGCCTAGGAAGGAGGCAAAACACAAATGATAACAGACGAAATACTAACCATACTATTAAAGGATATGACAACAAAGCAAAACATCATATGGGCGACAGATATTTATAATAGCAAGTATGGTAGGCGATATGCTAAAAATTTGCAAATATCGTTACAAGATACAAAGATAATCATGCCACGAATAAAAAAATCATTGCAAGACCAAACAAGACGGGCTAAGAGTAATGCTGAAGTGTTTACCCCATCTTGGATATGCAACAAACAAAACAACCTAATAGACAATGCGTGGTTTGGTGCTGAAAATATGTTCAACTATGAAACTGACACAGGCTGGCAGACTAATCCAGAAAAAATTATATTTCCTACAGATAAACATTGGAAGCAATATATAGACGCTAACCGCTTAGAAATTACATGTGGGGAGGCACCATATCTTACTAGCAGATATGACACAGTAACAGGCGTGCAAATAGCTATTGCAGATAGAATAGGATTACTAGACAGAAAACTTAGGATAGTATCAGAAAACACAGACACCCAAAAAGAGTGGCTCAAATATGCTCTTAAATCAATGCAAAGTATATATGGATATGATTATCAAGGGGATAATGTTTTGCTGGCTAGAAAAAATATACTGCTAACAATATTAGAATTTTATGAAGATAAATATAATATGCCAATGGAACATAAACAAATATCTAAATTTGCCAATGTAATAAAATATAATATATGGCAGATGGACGGGCTAAAATTTATAGTACCAAACACCTGTTCAAATATAGAAATAGTAGAATATACATTTTTTGGAGAAAACATTGTATCAGAAAAATGCCAAGGATGCACAAAAGGGGATAATGCTAAGCACAATGGCACATATTGCACCATCAAAGATTGGAAAGAGAATAAAATTATAAGATTTATAGATTTAGCAACTAGACAATAAAGGGGAAGATAGCATGAATAAATTTGAATTACCATTTAAACGTAAATTAATTTATATATTTAGCATTGCAGATGACTCGCACAAAGGTTTATTAAAGATTGGGGAGGCAACAATAGAAGTGGATACACCTATTGATAAATTGCCCCCAAATTGTAGTGCATTAAACAAGGCAGCAAAAAAGAGAATAGACCAGTACACAAACACAGCAGGCATAACCTACCATTTACTACACACGGAGCTTGCAATACATACTACAAAAGATAAAAATGGCCATGAAATTCTAAAATCATTTAGGGACCATGCAGTCCATAATGTGCTTATGGCATCGAGGATATCAAAAAAAACTATTAACAACACAACAGGCAGTGAATGGTTTGAGGTAGATTTAGAAACAGCCCAAAAAGCGATACAAGCAGTCAAACAGTGTAAGACATCAATCTCCACAACCAATACAGGGGTTACAGCAACGCCTATTGTATTTCGTCCAGAGCAAATTATAGCTATAGAAAAAGCAGTAAATATATTTAAGAAAAAAAGTGGCAACAAGATGTTGTGGAATGCAAAAATGAGATTTGGGAAAACTCTTTGTGCACTAGAAGTAGTAAAAAGAAGAAAGTTTAAGCGGACTATAATTGTGACTCATAGGCCAGTTGTAAATGATGGATGGTATCAAGATTTTAAAAATATATTTATCGGAAATGAAGAATATAGTTTTGGTTCCAAGGCACTAGGGGTGACAATTGACAGCCTAGAAAAAGACTGTAAGAAGTATGTATATTTTGCATCAGTACAAGACCTTAGAGGATCGGATAAAGTAGGGGGAAAATTCCAAAAGAATGACCAGATATTCAACACAAAATGGGATTTTGTTGTGATTGATGAGGCACACGAGGGAACGACAACCAAACTAGGCGAAAATGTAGTTAAAGAATTAGCAAAAGACGGCACAAAATTTTTAGCATTATCAGGCACTCCATTCAATATTTTAAGCGATTTTCAGAGTGAAGAAGTATACACTTGGGACTATATAATGGAACAAAAGTCTAAAAACGAATGGGACGTAAATAATTTTGGGAACTCAAACCCTTATGAAGAACTACCAAAACTAAACATGTTTACCTACAACTTAGGAGCAATTTTAGGCGGCGGTCAATATGCAGAAATAGAAGACAAGGCATTTAACTTTAGAGAATTTTTTAGGGTGTGGACGGGTGATGTTTCACAGGATTATAAACCAATGCCCGAGGGTGCAGAAGTGGGCGATTTTGTGCATGAGAAAGATGTAAAAAGCTTTCTAAATCTTATCACCAAAGACAGCAAAACCAGCAACTACCCCTATTCAAACAAAGAGTATAGGGCATTATTTAAGCACTCATTATGGATGGTGCCAGGGGTGAAAGAGGCTAGGGCACTAAGTAAACTTATGAGGCAACACCCTATATTTAGCCTATTTGACATTGTAAATGTGGCGGGCGATGGTGACAAGGAGGACAGGTCAAACGAGGCACTAAAAAGCGTTAGAAATGCAATAGCAACATCAGAATATACAATAACTCTATCTTGTGGGAAACTTACTACAGGGGTGACAGTGCCAGAGTGGACGGCGGTCATGATGCTATCTGGCTCATATGTGACATCAGCATCCAACTACTTACAGACTATATTTAGAGTGCAATCGCCAGGGAATATTGATGGGCGAATGAAAGAAAATTGCTATGTATTTGATTTTGCACCAGATAGAACCCTAAAAATGATAGCCGATGCAGTTAATCTATCCAGAAAAGCAGGTAGCCGAGATGAGGATAACAAAAGAATATTAGGAGAATTTTTGAACTTCTGTCCAGTAATATCAGTTGATGGTACTAAGATGGTGACCTATGACACTAGCAAACTGTTGCAACAACTAAAACGAGCATATGCAGAGAGAGCAGTCAAAAATGGGTTTGATGACAACAGTATTTATAATTCAGTAGAGCTATCAAAACTTACTTCAGAGGATTTGGACGAGTTTTCTAACTTAAAGAAGATAGTAGGAGAAACAAAAGCCTCACACTCCACCAAAGAAATAGACATAAACGACACTGGTTTAACCAATGAGGAATACGCCGAGAAAGAAAAGCTAGACAAGAAGAAGAAAAAAGACAGAACCGCAGAAGAGGAAGAAATGCTTAGGAAGTTAAAAGAGAAAGCAGACAACAAAAAGAAGGCTATTTCTGTACTAAGAGCCATTTCTATTAGAATGCCACTTATGATATATGGTGCTAAAATAGATTTTGATGAGGATATAAAAGCAGAGGACTTAATTAAAAAAGTGGATAACTCATCTTGGAAAGAATTTATGCCAAAAGGCGTTGATAAGAAGTTGTTCAAATCATTCCTAAAATACTATGACATGGACGTGTTTGTGGCTGCTAGTAGAAAGATTAGAGCCATAGTAAAATCAGCCGACAACTTGCCACCAACCGAGAGAATAGCAAAGATAACAGACTTATTTTCTAACTTCAAAAATCCTGATAAAGAAACTGTACTTACCCCTTGGAGAGTTGTAAATATGCACATGAGCGACTGTTTGGGAGGATATAATTTTTATGATGAGAAGTTTGAAACATTGTTACAAGAGCCAGTTTTTGTGGATAGAGGGAAGGTAACACAAGATACATTAAATAACCCAAGTGCAAAAATATTGGAGATAAATTCTAAGACGGGATTATATCCGTTATATGTGACCTATAGCATATTTAGAAGTAGGTGCGATATAGCAACCGCAAGCCTTGAAGAACAAGAAAAAATATGGCAAGCTACAGTAAAGGAGAATATTTTTGTAATATGTAAAACTCCTATGGCAAAAGCAATAACACAAAGAACATTGTTGGGTTATAAGGACGAGAAGGCGAATACGCATAGCTTTGATGATTTGATTGGTATGTTAAAAAATAAGCCAGCCCAATTTATAGATAAAGTAACTAAAGCCCGTTACTGGGGCATAAATGGGAAAGGAAGTACAAAAGTGAAATTTGATGCAGTAGTGGGTAATCCCCCTTATCAACAAAATACACAAGAAAATAGTAAACAGGCCATTCCTATATATAATTTATTCGTAGAACAAGCAAAAGAATTAAATACAGATTATATCTCTATGATAATTCCATCCAGATGGTTTACGGGTGGAATGGGATTGGGTGGTTTTAGAGAAAATATGTTAAATGATAACCGATTAAGTAGAATTATAGATTATACAGATTCAAAAGACTGTTTTAGTAGCGTTGATATAGCAGGAGGAATTTGTTACTACTTGTGGGATAAACAATATTCTGGAGATTGTCAATTTACTAATAGGTTTCAAGGGAAAGAGATTAATGCTTATAGAAAATTAAATGAATTTGAGATATTTATACGAGATACGATAGCAGTTAATATTGTTAATAAAATATTATCTAAGAAAATTGAAAATATTACAGCTTTAATTTCCTCAGTAAGACCATTTGGTATATCAACTAAAGCACGAGGAAATAGTGGAGAAATATATTTGGTACATTCACAAGGAATAGGAAAGGTTTTTAGGGAAGAAGTTACTAACAATAAGGAATGGATTGATAAATATAAGTTAATTACATCAAAAGCCTCACATGACCATGCAGGTCAACCAGACAAGCAAGGTATGCGTAGAGTTCTGTCAAGAACCGAAATTTTAAAACCAACTTATGTTTGTACTGAATCATATATAGTATTGGGAACATTTGATGATAGGTTAACTGTTGAAAATTACTACAAATATATGAGGACAAAATTTATAAGATTTTTAGTTTCTGTTTTGTCTCTATCTCAAGATATTACAAGAGATAAGTTCAAGTTCGTACCCCTACAAAACTTTGCGAATAATTCTGATATAGATTGGAATGTTAGTGTCTCGATTATAGATAAACAACTATATAATAAATATGACTTGACATCAGATGAGATTAACTTTATTGAAAGTAAGATTAAAGATATGAATTAGGGATATAAAAATAGAAAAATGCTCTTTCTATGGCGGTATGTTGTAGGAAGAGCATTTTAACTTGGGTTCTCGGGCATGCGAAAAATTTTATTCTACGTGTATTTCGGAGACTAGCTTATATTCCCTTATCTTACTTATAAATTCGCACAATAAAATAACCTCGAACTTCCAATACATATTGGTAATCAAGGCTTTCTCCAATGGAGGTATTTGCTTATTTCAATCCACACTCCGCAAATCGAGTAACAAAAAATGGAGGTGATGTATCAGGTTGTAATCCTCGATAGTTATTCACCTCATGATAGAATCA
>MDJN01000154.1 GCA_001995005.1 Candidatus Parepulonipiscium sp. PG-Nun2H_MBin03
ATATTTACGTTAATCTACTTTATATATTTTTATTAAAAGCTCGAGAGTAATTAGGTGTTTATAGGGGGTATTGGGGGCGTGGTTGCCCCCACAAGAGACTCCGTCCCTTAACCCTATTGAGGTCAGATTTTATATTTAATGTAAGATTTTGTATTTTTAGTAAATAACTTGTCTATATTTTCCGATATATATTATATAACCACTATTAAATTACTTTTTCATGACTTATAATAAAGGAGAGATACTTATGAATATTAATGCAGCTAACCAATATGCTATTGCTAGTAACTTTGGAAAAATAAATTATGACCAGTCTGATAAGTCTGAACTTAAATCTGCGTTAAAAAAAGTAGATGGAGAAGTCATACTTAATCAAAATTCTAGCCTTTCAATTTCTGCACAAGGAAAGACTATGTCTATTATAGATACGCTTCATAAACAAAAGACACAATTGCTTGATCAGAAAAATGAACTAATTACCAATGTGTTATCAAAAGGAGAGGACATCTCTACTATACAAAAGGACCTTGATAAATATATAAAAAAATTATCGCTTATTGATAAGCAAATTACTAATACAATAAAAGCAAAACAAGACGAAGAAGTGACTAAAAATGAAGAAAAGATGAAAATATATACCAAAGAACCTATTATTAAAGAAGAAACTTTAAGCAAACGTCTTATGTCAATAGCAGGTATCGTAGATAATTTAGACCAAACTCAAGATATAACTAATATAAAAAGTATTTTAGACTCTTACACCAAAAATTCAAATCTCACTCCCACAAATACTACCACATACACAGCTAGTTAATAAGCTTATTAAGGTCAAGAGACAATTCCCTTGACCTTTTATCTTGTAAAATTATCAATTAGTTATTGATGTATTTATAAAATAATGCTACAATCAATGTGAATATATGATATTAATAATAAAGATAAAAGGAGTTTTTTTATATGGTTAGTGCAATAGTAGGTGGAAATTGGGGCGATGAAGGAAAAGGCAAGATTACAGATTTGCTAGCAGGCGAGGCGGATATTATAGTACGCTTTCAAGGGGGGGCAAATGCTGGACATACCATCATTAATGAATATGGTAAATTTGCTTTGCATATATTACCTTCTGGTGTATTTAGAAGTGGAGTAACCAACATTATAGCTCAAGGAGTTGCCCTAAATTTAACAAACTTTTTTGAGGAAATTGACGGACTTTTAGAGCGTGGTGTCCCTATACCAAACATCTTAATATCTGATAGAGCTCAAATAGTTATGCCTTATCATATTTTATTTGACGAACTTGAAGAAAATAGACTAGGCAAAGATAGCTTTGGTTCCACAAAATCGGGAATTGCTCCTTTTTATGCCGATAAATATTTAAAAATTGGTATCCAAGTTTGCGAAATATACGATGATGAGATACTGATGCAACGCTTAGAAAAAGTATGTAATACTAAAAATCAGACTATATCTACAATTTATAATAGCAAAATAGTTTTAGACCCTAAAAAGCTTTTTGATGAGTTAACCTCATTTAGAGAAAGATTAAAACCTATGGTGACTAATATAGCTTACTTCTTGCATAACGCTGTTAAAGATGGTAAAAACATTTTATTAGAAGGACAACTTGGTGCATTAAAGGATACTGATAACGGAATTTATCCTTTTGTTACTTCCTCTTCTCCTCTTGCGGGATTTGCATGTGTTGGAGCGGGTATTGCACCTAATGCTATAAAAAAAGTGGTTACCGTTGTTAAGGCATATTCTTCTGCAGTTGGTGCCGGTGCATTTGTCAGCGAAATCTTTGGTGAAGCAGCGGATACGCTACGTAAGCTTGGTGGAGACGACGGAGAATTTGGTGCAACTACAGGTAGACCGCGCAGAATGGGTCATTTCGATTGCGTAGCATCACGGTATGGTTGCATGATACAAGGCACAACAGATGTGGCATTCTCTTTAATTGATGTATTAGGATATTTAGATAAAATTCCAGTTTGCGTAGCATATGAAATTGATGATAAAATTGTCACCACTTTCCCTAATACAGTAGAATTAAATAAGGCTAAACCAGTAATAGAATATGTAGACGGTTGGAAATGTGATATACGAGGGATAAAAAAATATGAAGATCTGCCTAAACAAACTAAGGATTATATCTT
>MDJN01000155.1 GCA_001995005.1 Candidatus Parepulonipiscium sp. PG-Nun2H_MBin03
ATAGCCCGAAAACTTAACTATGAAAATATACCATCTCAAATGAAGCTACGTTTTTTAGAGGGTTATTCAGACGGTAAAGAGTCGGCTTTATGGCATGGGTCTAGTATAATTGCAATACTTGAAAACTATTATTATATAGGTTGCACAGTTGAACGCAAAAGCAAAACTCACCTATATAAACTTCAAGAAGTGATACCTCAAGATGAATGGAATTATATTAAAGATACGCATGAAGCAATTGTAAGTGAGGCAGATTTTTTTGCTGTACAAGATTTAATTAGGGAGTCAAAAAAGAATAATTCCATAAGTCCAAATGAGCAAAATACAGAAAATATATTTGTTGGAATTTTAGAATGTGGGTGTTGTGGAAGTAAGCTACTGAGAAGTTCAGGTTATTTTAAAAAGAAAGATAATTGCTTAAAGTATTCGTTTTATTGTTCTAGGAAGTATATTAAAAATGGTGGGTGTAATCAAAAATCTATAGATGAAACTGACCTTAAAAATATCGTTACTCAAATATTAACACACCATATACAATTATTAGCTGAAGATGAAGAACTAAAAGATAGCATCATACTCCAAAACCTTAACAATAAACTATGCAAGCAACTAATTAAAAAGATTGTAGTTCATAATGGGATAGCTTCTGTCCACTTTAACTTTGATAATATAGGAGGTAAAATTAATGATTGGAATTTATCTAAGGTTATCAGATGAAGATAGAAAAGTGGGCGAAAGTGAAAGCATTGCAGGACAACGTGAACTAATACAAAATTACATTAACAATGATATAACATTATCTAACTACCAAACTATGCAATTTTGTGATGACGGTTACAGCGGAACTAATTTTAATCGCCCTGCATTAACCAACTTACTAAACCTAGTCCGTACAGGTGAAATTAAAATTATTATAGTAAAGGATTTGTCTAGGTTTGGCAGAAATTATATAGAAGTGGGGCAGTACTTGGAGCAGATTTTCCCCTTGCTTGGTGTACGGTTTATCGCTGTCAATGATGGATATGATAGTACTAAAGAATTTGATTTTCTGGGGTTAGGGTTTCAAAATTTACTCCATGATTTGTATAGCAAAGATTTATCCAGTAAAATAACAACTATACGCCAAGCTAAGGCAAAGCAAGGAAAATTTATTACGGCGTTTGCTCCATATGGATATTTAAAAACCAAAGAGCAACAACTTGTCATTGATAAAGAAGTGGCAGTAATTGTACAAAAAATTTTTGATTTAGCTTTACAGGGCACTCCAAAAACACATATAGCTAGAATGTTAAATAGTGAGGGGATACTATCTCCCTTAATGCTTAGAAAATCTAGGAAAGATAACTTTGCGTGCAATCAAGTGCAAGAGCAATCTATATGGACGGCATCTGTGGTATCAAATATACTAAAAGATAGGCGATATGTAGGTGACGCTGTATACGGTAGATTTAAACCTACTAAAGTGGGAAGTAGAATTGATAAGACTGTACCTAAAGAAGATTGGATTATCGTAGAAAATACTCATGAAGCTATAATAGAGCGAGAACAGTTTGAGGACGTGCAAGCTTTATTCACTAACAGAAACTATAATCTTAACAAAGAATTACGACCATTACAAGGCAAAATAAAATGCAGTTTTTGCAATCATACTATTTCACCTGTTAACAAAAATGGTAAAGTAATCTATTTATGTAAAACTTCTAGGTTTACAGAAGAGTATAATTGTTATTCTAAGAGTATTTTGGAAACTGATTTAGAAGATATAATTATAACGTACTTAGGAACACTTGCTGAGGCTATATTTGATTTTGAGACAAATCACAAAAAGGACAATACTACAGAAATAAGCATACTAAAAAATCAAATCAAAGCATTAGATATACAAATAAAAAAAATATCTAATGGCAAATATACCTTGTACGAAGATTATAAATGTGGTAAACTAGACAAAAAATCTTATATAAACAAAAAATCAGACCTAGAAAATAAGGTCATTACAGAAAATAATAAAAAACAAAAGCTCATAGACCAATTGCAACTTCTTGAAGAAGTACCAAAAGAACATGAGTATGAAAGAAAAATTAAATATTTCTCACCATTTCAAAAGGTTACAAGAGATATAACAAATACTTTCATAGATAAAATTATAATAAATACTGATGGTAGTATTAAAATTTATTGGAAATTTTCGGACATTAAAGCCCTATACTCTACGCAAGTTTAGGGCCTAAATTCTGTTGAAAAAATATATTATACCTATATTAACATCATAGTACTCCACTGTTACACTAGGTATAAGTATTTATAATATCAGTAAAGAGTATGAAAAAAGGTTATACTGAGTATCATATGTTGCTAAACTCATTATAACCTTAAAATGTGTGGAAGTTCTAACTTATTAAATTGTGTAACTCTGGATAATATTTTAAATGTTGTCTGACATAACTTCTTTTAAATGCTGCAAATGCACTTTGTCTTTGTAGCAATACTGTC
>MDJN01000156.1:0-10337 GCA_001995005.1 Candidatus Parepulonipiscium sp. PG-Nun2H_MBin03
AATAACTTGATTTCTTTAGGAGTTTATGACGAAGTTAAAGAACTTCTTGAAGAACTTGAATTTGAAATTAACCAAGTTGAAGATTCAGA
Source organism: Candidatus Parepulonipiscium sp. PG-Nun2H_MBin03 (assembly GCA_001995005.1). Classification (GTDB taxonomy): domain Bacteria; phylum Bacillota; class Clostridia; order Lachnospirales; family Cellulosilyticaceae; genus Epulonipiscioides. The sequence continues at coordinate 90 of MDJN01000156.1, forward strand.
AGAAGATGCAGCACTTGGAAATGGTGGTCTTGGTCGTCTTGCAGCATGTTTTATGGATTCTGGAGCATCTTGTAATTTGCCTCTACAAGGATATGGCATACGTTATAGCAATGGTCTGTTTAGACAGATTATTACAGAGCATGGCCAAAATGAAACAGCAGACGTTTGGGGCAGTGACCCATTTAGTGTAAGAAAAGAATATTTAACAGTAGAGATTGAATTTAATGGGGAAAAGGTAAAAGCTGTTCCATATGATATGCCTATAATAGGATATGGGACATATAATATAAACACTCTTAGATTATGGCAAAGTGAGCCTATGGTAAGCTTTGATTTCCACTTATTTAATGCACAAAGATATGATGATTCTGTTAGAGAAAAGAGTCGTGCAGAAGATATTTCTAGAGTTTTATATCCAAACGATTCTAACTGGGAAGGAAAAAGACTACGCTTAAAGCAACAATACTTCTTAGCTAGTGCATCTCTACAAGATATTATACGTTCTCATAAACAAATTCATGGGGATTTAAAAGACTTCACTAAGTGGCATGTAATACAGTTGAATGACACTCATCCAACTATTTCTATACCAGAGTTCATTAGATTATTAGTGGATAAAGAAGGTATGGCGTTTGATGTTGCATTGGGAATGGCAAGGAAAGTATTTGCCTATACAAATCATACTATCCTACAAGAAGCATTAGAAAAATGGGAAATTGACTTGATTAGAGACCTTATCCCACGTGTATATGAAATAATTGAAACAATTGACAGCGTATGCATGGGTGCATTAACTAATAAAAATTACTCAGACGCAGAAATACACGAGTACAGAATAATAAAAGACTATAAAGTGCACATGGCAAACCTTGCTATTCATATTGGATTTGCAGTAAACGGGGTTGCAGCGTTGCATACTCAAATACTAAAAGATTCTGAGTTTAAAAACTGGTATAAATTATATCCGCAAAAATTCCAAAATAAGACTAATGGTATAACTCCTAGAAGGTGGCTTAAATATGCAAACCCAGAGTTATCTAAGTATATTACCAAGTTATTAGGAACAGAAGAGTGGGTAACAGATTTATCAATGTTAAAACAACTAGAAGAATATATTGATGACCCTGTTGTTTTAAATAAACTTATGCAGATCAAAAAGCATAATAAAGAAGTACTTGCAAAATATGTTTTTGACCATGAAGGCATATTAGTTGATGCAGACTCTATATTTGATATACAAGTAAAAAGATTGCATGAATATAAGCGCCAATTTTTAAATGCACTTTATATATTAGATTTATACTATAGAATAAAAGAAGATAAAAACCTAGATATACCAAAAGTGACTTTCTTCTTTGGAGCAAAAGCATTCCCAGGGTATGAAAGAGCAAAGGCTATTGTAAGATTTATTTGTGAAATTGCAAGCTTAATTAACAATGATGAATCTATAAACGACAAGATTAAAGTTGTATTTGTAGAAAATTATAGGGTAACTTATGCAGAAAAATTAGTTCCGGCAGCAGATGTATCTAAGCAAATTTCTACAGCAGGAAAAGAAGCATCTGGAACAGGAAATATGAAGTTTATGTTAAACGGTGCACCGACATTTGGAACGTATGATGGAGCGAATGTTGAGATTGTTGCAGAAAGTGGCGAGGAAAACAACTTTATATTTGGGCTTAGGGTAGAAGATATCGAAAGAATTAGACATAATTATGACCCGCTAAGCATTTATCAAGGAAATAAAGACATTAAGCGTGCTGTGGATAGTCTAGTAAATGGTACACTAAATGATTATGGTACAGGAGACTTTAAAAAACTATGGGATTCATTAATCCATGGAGCACACTGGGGTGCCTCTCCAGATGAGTATTTTATACTAGAAGATTTTAGAGAATTTAAAGATAGACAAGACGAAGTATTTGAAGCTTATAAAGACCAAGAGAAATGGGCAAAAATGTGTCTTAAAAATATTGCAAATGCAGGAACTTTCTCTAGTGATAGAACTATTATGCAATATGCAAATGAAATTTGGGATATTAAACCTGCACCATTACAAAAATAATCAATCTTTAGCACAGAGGTGTAAAATTTCAATTATCTACAGTCTAACCAGAGGTTTTTTATTCCTCTGGTTTTTTAAAGGAGAAATTCTGTTGAATAAAAAGATTATCAATATTATTTTAGTACTGTTAGGAGTATATATCTTTATAAGGTACATTTTAAGTTTATTTATGCCATTTATCATAGCTTATTTATTTGCAAGTTTATTGCAACCTATAGTAAGAGTTTTGAATAATAAATTACATCTACGCAGAGGGATTGCAACTTTGGTTTCAATGCTTACCGTACTTAGCATAATTAGCAGTGTAATTGTATTTATTTCAATACGCTTATATGAACAGATAGTAGCGTTTAGTTTATCGTTTCCTATATATATCAAAAATATAGAATATTTCTTTGATACTATAGAGCAGAGATTGGACGAGTTATCCACAATCATTCCTATACCAGATTCTTTTATGACTATAGAAGGTATCATACAAGGAGTTTTGACAAATTTATCTAATTTGTTATCCGAATTTTTATCAGTGGCATACAGCACTATAAAATTTGTGCCTTCTAGTTTATTTGTTATAATTATAGTACTTATATCTACGTTTTTTATTACAAAAGACTACTCGCTGATTGCTAAATTTATAAAAGCACAATTACCACACAATATAATTATAAAAATCAATTCTATCAACAAAAATTTAAAAAGTGCAGTCGCAGGATACATTAGAACTCAACTAATTTTAATGATGTTTACATTTACGATATGTCTTATTGGACTTTTTGTATTAAATAGAGATTATGTTTTACTAAGCAGTGTAAGCATTGCCATATTTGATGCATTTCCGATACTAGGAAGCGGAGGAATTTTAATTACCTGGGGGGTATATCATCTAATTATGGGTAATATTGCGTTAGGCTTAGGGCTATTATCGGTATATGGAGTAATAGTAGTTACTAGACAATTATTAGAACCTAGAATATTGTCAGGCCAGATTGGAATGTATGCTTTGGTTACTGTAATGTCTATATATATAGGATTTAAAATATTTGGTAGTATAGGATTAATATTAGGTCCAATTATAGCTATAGTAATTCAGACTATGCAAAACCTTGATATAATCCCTGCATTTAAGCAAGTGAATGAAGATTAATTATATATAATAATAAAGTTTAAAGGAGGAAAATTGATGAGTCATAAAGATTTGCACAAGCCATTTTATCTTAAAAATGGTAGTAATATAGGTGTTTTATGTATACATGGGCTTTTTGGCAGCCCAAATCAATTTATTGACATTGCGAAGGTAATAGAAACATTAGGATATGATGTTAAGGCAATATTACTTCCTGGGCATGGTGGAGGTTGCAAAGACTTTGCTAAGAGCAGCTATAAAGACTGGAAAGAGTATGCTAAAGTAGAAATTGAAAAAATGCAACAACACTACGATAAAGTTTTTCTAGTAGGCCATTCTATGGGCGGGCTATTTTGTTTAGACTTTGCAGATGAAGTGCAAGCGGATGGAGTTATACTAATTAATACACCTATGAAAGTTCATGTGAAATTAGAAAAAATATTTATGTGCATGAAAGTGGTATTTATGAATAATACAATAACGTCGGTTTTTGAGACGGAAAATCCTAAGCCTTTATATAGTGTTGATAACGGACGATGGTATGAGTATATTACATGGATAGCTCCTATGTTAGGCATTTATAAACTTATAGAATATGGCAAAAAACCACTAATTTCCTCTGTGAGGACACAGTAACTGTGGGATATAAGCCTCTCATATTCAGTAAGCGTATAGGGAAACTTGTGCGTAGATAAGGCCATAAGAGCCTTGCAATATACTACTTGAATTGCTGGAAACCCGTAAAGCTAACTAAACTACAACGTAGAGATGAAATAGGCTCAGGCGTGAATGTTGCGAAAGCAGAAAAAATTAGTTAGATGGTATAAGGTTAAATCCTAAGTATCATTTACAAAAATCGGAAATCAGCAGCTAAGCTCCGTCGGTATTTTCCACCTCAAAGAGGAGAGTAAAATATTAAGGAGAAAGTTCAACGACTAGACCTCTTGAGGGTCGTACACTACAAGTGATAGGTAGTGGAAGTGGGTAGCCCCTAACAGCAATCCTGCTCAGCGAGGAGAAGAATAGATTGGCTGAGGGAGAAGATATAGTCTGTGCTTACATGAAAGTGTAAGAAGTTTAGGTATAATTACTTCCTATGAAATAGGCAGAGTAAATACTAGAGAACTGACTAAAGTGTAGCGACTTTAGTTGAACAACGACCTCCCGTATCATATAAAGGCACGCTTCTAAACGTTAATAAAAACTTTAAATGACTTCTATTAGTATATCATGAAGTTTTTAGTAAAATATAGTTTTAGAACCCGCTGCCTTTAACTGTGGGAGGTTCAGATTTGAAACAAAGAGAAAGTTAGCAGATATAAAGGTGCCTATGCTGATATTCCAGTCTCAAAAGGATGATACAGTAAATTTTAAAGGAGTATATCAGTATAAGAAGAAAATGAAGATGGATAATCTAAAGATAGTTTTGCTTAAAGAGTCAAACCATAGCAATTTTTCAACCAGAGACTTAAACGTGATTAGAAGATTAGTGAAAAATTTCGTAAGTAGAATGTAAGAGGTTGAAATTAATTTACTAGACGTATTAGATAATGAAACATTATCAGTCAAATCGGGCATGTCAATTTCACAGATAGAGGATATCAGAAAGCAAAATAGTTAATTTTTACACGAAGAATATAGAATCACTTTTGGTTATGAGCTTAACTGAAGGTGATTTTTTATATTTCTTAAGAAATCTTAAGAAATAGTATGCAAGGATTTTAAGAAGTTTCATGTATAATACAAGTATAAAAAATAAATGGAGGAGATGTTATGGACGAAAAAGGAATTATTGATATTACAAAGAATGAGGTAGTGGTAATACCTCCTGTAATAGATGATTGGGAAGATGATGATTTTACATTAGAAGAACCAGATAGTGCAGAAGATAAAAAAAAGATTAACTTAGAAAAAGAAGTTGAATACACAGAGTATGAGGAACAAAAACAGGAAGAAGACCGAGACACCACATTTAAGACGTTTAAGAAAAAACAATATAAGCACGAGAAGGAAGTGGCAACAAAAATTTATAAAAAGTCTAAGCTACGGATTACCCCATTACTAAAATTTTGTATAGGCATATTTTTAATGTTTTGCGTAATAAGTATAGCACCAGTGATAATCGCTATTATACCAACTAGTTTATTTGGTCTGGTTGTTGTGCTAAGTATTATTTTTAATACAGTAAGTTTAACCCAAATGTCCAGTGTTATGGTAATTGCAATTATATCAATAATATTATTAATTATAGGTAGTGTACTGTTTAGCGTATTAATATTTTATAAAATGGCTACATGGGTCATGAAAATGTTACGCACTAGGAGAGGAGAATAGAGATGTTTAAGAAGCTTATTATAATAAGTTTAGCCATGATAACAGTTGGGAGTGTAGGTGGTATTTATTCATTAGTGGCAATGTCTATACAGGGTCCAGAAGTTTTTGGAGAGTGGTATAATACGAAAACGATTGTATCACAGACACCATTGACTGATAATGATGCTAAAAATTTGGAAATAAGCTTGAAGGATTTGCCACCGTACGTATTTGATTTGGTGAATATAAATATTATTGAAACAGAATCAGCAGGATATATAGAAACTATTGCAACGGGAATGTTTTTAATAGAAGAGCCTATAAAGATAGCACAACAGTATATGCAAGGTAAAACTTATATAAATATACAAGGCAGTGGTGATTTAAATATACCGATAAATGATTATTTTGGAGGACGATTTGAATTAACTGTCAATATATATTTACCACATCAAGATATGCAATATTTGAAGGTGGATACAGGTATGTTACGTCGTCAGAGTGAAATTAACTATGTAGGTAAAAATAATATAGATACCTTGATAATAGATGCACCATATGTAAATGGAGGTAGCATAAAATTAGCAGGAAAATATGAAAATATAGATGTAGAATTAAGTGGTTATTATAATACTAATTTTACTATAAATACTCCTGCGTATATAAACTTAACGATAGACGGTATATACAATAACGACATAACTGCACAAGGAGTCAATGCTAACATTACTAATTTTAGTAAGCTGGTTGTAAATACTACGGAGGTATCAAAATTAGAAACAAGGGCATATGACGATGGAAGAAGAAGTATTAATTTATACGGAACTTATGAAGAAATAGTAATAAATGAAGACTCTGGTAGTGAAGTGGATATTTTCTTATCGTCGACTATAGACCCTGATAGAATATATATAGGTATAGATAATGTGCAAAATTATAATATAGATTATAAGGTGCCAGAACAAACAGAAGGTTTTGCATTGCTAGTAGATATAGAGCATCCATTTAGAATAATAAATCAATTAGGAGATATATCAGAATTAGGCATAAGAAATGATGATGATATAACTAAGCGAGATATTGCACAAAATATGGCAGAGTATATATATAGAAATGGAAAAACAAATATACAAATAACTTCTGGTAATGGGACATTGCATGTTTATAAGTAATGGCATGTTTATAAGTAATGGGAGGGAATAATGCGAAAGTTATGGAGAAAAGGCAAAGTTTATATAAAAGAGTTTTATCAAGATGTTATTATTACAAATATTAGATATGAGATATTATTTTTAAGTATTATAGCAATTTTAGGAGCATATATCGGTGGGAATATGATAAGTGGTGTATTAAGAACGATGGGGGTAGGAAAATACTCTATTGTAGAATATGAATACTACGAAAAAGAATTAGAAGATATTATAGTTAGCATTATGAGCCAAAATTATGACATTACTAAAAAATATGAAACGATAGTAAATAATATTTCTCGTAAGCCATATAAGTTTGGAGAAGTATATATTTTAAGTGGTGATGGACAAGTAATAGATGGTGAAACTATAGGCACAGAAAATGCCACTTTAATTAATAAGATGAATATAGAAGAAGTGGTAAAATATTCAGATAATGCTGCATACAATGAAGGTTATAGCAGAGTATACCCTATAGTTGAAAACAATGAAATATTATATTTATATATAAGAGCAGGATTTTATGATAAAATTAGTATAAAATATACGTCAACACCTGATATGTGGGGAGGGCTTGTAGGAATGTTAATTTTTTCAATCATTATGATCAAAGGGACGGCTAAGAAGGTAAGATATATAGAATATTTATCTGATTGCTTAAGACATATATCTACTGGAGATTTTGCATATCAAATAGATGTATCAGGGAGTGACCAGCTGGCTCAGGTGGCAAATGATATAAACTTTATGCAAAATGAATTATTAATGCAGCAACAATATAGGATAGAATTAGAAAATGTTAAAAATGAGTTAATTACTAATGTAGCACATGACCTTAGAACGCCTTTAACATCAATTATAGGCTATATGGGGCTAGTAAAAGAAGGTAGGTATAACAGTGAAAAAGAAGCAAGACAATACCTTGATATAGCGTATAATCGTGCTGAGAAGCTAAAGGTATTATTGCAAGATTTATTTGAATACACTAAGCTTACAAGCAAAACCACAGAGCTTATAAAAATAGAACTATCTATCCATACAATGTTAAAGCAAATTATAGATGAGTTTATACCAATTGCTAAAGAAAGAGGCATACAATTAGATTTGATACACAAAGATGAGGATTTTATATTAGAAGCTGATGTTATAAAACTAGCTAGAGTATTTGAAAATTTAATTGATAATGCCATTAAGTATAGTATCAATAGCAAAGTAGTTAAAGTTATTACAACTACCAAGGATAATGCAATTTATATAAGTGTGAGAAATAAAACAGACTTGACAAATGAAATAGAACTTGATAAGTTGTTTACAAGATTTTATCGGGCTGATAAATCACGTAACAGCGAAAGTGGCGGTTCGGGGCTAGGACTTGCTATTGCTAAAAATATTGTATTATTACATGGTGGTAAAGTATGGGCACAGCTAGATAAAGATATATTAACAATTACAGTAAAGTTAGAGGACAATAGATGAGAATGCCAACAATTTTAGTAGTAGATGATGAGAAAGAAATAAGAGAGCTTATAGGAATTTACTTAAAAAATGAAGATTATATTGTGCAATATGCAAAAACGGGCATAGAAGCGATAAATATTATGAATGAACAATTGCAAAACATAGATCTTGTAATACTAGATGTAATGATGCCGGTGGTAAACGGTATAGACGCTTGTTTAGAGATTAGGCAAAAATATAACACGCCTATTATCATGGTATCTGCAAAAGCTAATGAAATAGATAAAATACATGGTTTATCGTCTGGGGCAGATGATTATATTACAAAACCATTTAGCCCGCTTGAGCTATTGGCACGAGTTAAAGCACAAATAAGACGGGCGACTAAATTTAACCAACTGCCAAGAAGGGATACGATGCTTTTAGAAGGTGAGTTGATGTTAGACTTAGAAAAGAATACTCTTTTTAAAAATGATATAGAGATTATTTTAACGCCTACAGAGTATAATATTTTAAAATACTTATGGGCAAATAAAGGGATAACTATAAAAGCAAAAGATATTTATGAAAAAGTCTGGGGGCAGACTAGTATTGACAATAATACAGTTATGGTGCATATAAGAAAATTGAGAGAAAAAATTGAAGAAAATCCACGAGAGCCGAGATATATTTTTACAATTTGGGGGATTGGATATAAATTTTTAGGGTAAAATATAAAATTTTAAAATTCTTAATAATTTGTTCAAAAATTTATGCTATTGTATAAGTAAGAGATTGGCTTAGGTCCCCCAACCTAAGTTGCTCTTAAATAAGAATCTCCCATAATATATCCCTTTTCCTGTTTGTATATTATAAACAGAAAAATAGAGTGTCAATTATAATTTTGGCACTCTAGTTTTTTATCTGAAAGAACTTGCTCTAATACTCCTGCCTCTTAGGCGGTGAGATAAAGAGCAAGTAATCTTTTCAGATTAAGGCAACTAACATTCAGTGGTGGGGTTATAACCCCCACCACTGAATGAAGTTTTCTTCTATCTTCTAGGAATATAGTGGAGAATAAAGCTTATTATAATAATTAAAAAGGCCAATAGCCTCGGCTGTTCTTCCAGGAATTATAGGCAATGTTACGCAGATTTCTTCTGAAGTATCAAATACTGACCCATATATCAAATTAAGGCTAGGTAAATCACCAGTAATACATAATGTACTATTATTTAAAGCATATATATAATTAAAATTATCATATATCTCGCCTGCAAAACAGATATATTTATCAGTAAAAAGTACTTCGATAGGGGATTTAAGTAGGTTATCAAAAAAATTCATTATTACTATAAGTTGGTAGATAAAAACCAATAACGACGATATAAGTATTATATTTTTGTGCTCAGGGAAGCCCATACCTACGATAACACATAAAATAAGTAATAAAAATATAGAGTCTATATAGTCTTTTTTCTTACATAATATATTTTTATAAACTGCCTCAAGTTGTGCTCCTGAATAGACCCACTTACCTAATAATTGACTTTCATTAATTTGGATAAGCTTTTTATATCTTTGCAAAGTAATTGCCTTGCAAATTGCAATGATTATTAAAATAGCTCCTAAAAACATATTAATTGGGTAAGATGGCATATAACTAATATTTACAGGAGTAAGTACTAAAACACAGCCTAAAATAAGTAAACTTAACAAAATATGAGTATTAAAAATAAATTTATTTTTCATATAAGATCAACCCTTTTTATTTGAGGTCATATTATTATATGAAAAAAAGTATATTTTAGGGACTGTCTAATCTGGAAAATTAATGAAATTATTGAGTAGCATACAAAGTTATCCACTTTCTGTGGATAACTTTGTGGATAACTTTATGTAACGAGAAAAAAGAGCAACTTTAAGCTACTCTTTTTTAAAAAATCGGGGTGACAGGACTCGAACCTGCGGCCTCCTGAACCCAAATCAGGCNCTCTAGCCAAACTGAGCNACACCCCGNTNANAGCGTGAGACGGGAGTCGAACCCGCGACCCTCTCCTTGGCAAGGAGATGCTCTACCACTGAGCCACTCACGCNNANNNCNNNGTNANANNANNNNA
>MDJN01000156.1:10347-19120 GCA_001995005.1 Candidatus Parepulonipiscium sp. PG-Nun2H_MBin03
TNNTGNNNNCANNTNNNTTCAAATTTTTCAAAAAATCTGGATTATTTTAGGTAGTATGTCTCAATGTATCTATAAGTGGTTGATAAATCTAGGTTTTTGGCAACTTCTATAAGCAGCGGAATTTTTTTATATGAATCTATTTTAACTAAAGTTTCTAGTTGAGGATTTATTTTAAAATAGTTATTTCCTAACAGTTCTTTGCTATACTCATCATTTACTGCAAGTGGAGCAGACAATAATATATCAATTAGCGGGCTTATCATATATTTATTTGGATTAAGACCCCATTGAATGGAACCCCAGTTTGTAATATTAGACTTTAATGTAGTAGGGTATAATCCAGTGCCTATAGCTAAAACACGAAAATCAGATATATGATATTTATGTGGATATACGGAGCGTAAAAATAGTATAGGAGAAATAGACGGAAAATTATTTATGACTGTACCATCAATAAACCCATTTTTAGATGGAAAAACAGCTGGAAAGGCTGAACTATATAAAGCAGTATTGACTACTGTTTCGTGGGATGTGGTATTTGGTATTATATTATTTAAAAATACTGCGTTAGAGTGAGATTTACTATATCCGTGTACATTAAACGCAGGTATAAAAACTAAATTTGGTAAGTCGGCCAAAGTAAGACTAGGTGTAAATGTTTTGTTTAATATATTAACTAGATGTTTGTTACTATACTTTGGGGTAAGCAAGTTTAGGCGAGGAGACGAAAATATATATTTAGCAGTTTTAATGCTATATAGATTTTTAAGTGTTGTTATAGGTAAATTATTTGCTAAGCAGAGTGCTATATATGAGCCAGTAGACGAGCCGGTGTACAACTCAGTTTTGGTAAGCAACTCTGGGTAACGCTTAATAAGCCTAGCTAATATATGTATGGATAAGGCTCCTCGCACACCCCCACCTTCAAACGATAGTATTCTCATATTAATATGCCTCCTAACGATTAATAAGTATTATACTATAGTTTATTCCTAAGTATAAAAACTAATGTTAGAAGGCGAATAATTGTTTTTATTAACTAAATTTTTAGTACTATTTAATTGTCAATAATCTATCTTATATTTTTATGACTTGCCTTTGTTTGTGACATGTTGTTTTGAATGCATACATTCGTTCATCGGCTAAAGTAACGATATCACATGCACTCATATTATATGTTTCATCTATATTGACTATTCCATAGCTAATAGAGGTGTCATAAGGTTTATTATATAATTGTTTGAGTGCCTTAACATTTTCATACACGGCTAATGTTTTTTGTACAGCAATAGATGTATTATTGCTTTGGCCTATTACTAAAAATTCGTCGCCGCCTATCCTTGCCACAGTATCGTCAAGAAATTCTTGCTCAATTATTTTTGCAACGGATAAAATATAGAAATCTCCTTCGTTGTGTCCATAAGTATCATTGACTATCTTTAAACTATTCATATCCAGAAATACAGCATAACACTCTATATTTTGAGTTCTGTAAGATTGTAGCTGTGTAACTGCGTAAGTACGCAGGTATAACCCTGTAAAATCATCTTTTTGAGATTGTTGCGTAAGCTCTTTTACAGCTTGTGTTTCCTGGTCGACAAGTTCTACATATTCTTCAAATTTTATGCGTTTTAGCTCTAGTGATGCAAATATAGAACCATATATAAGAGTAATGTATATAATAGCAAATATAACTAATCCAATTTTAAACAAAAATATTGCAACACCTAAAGCACCTCTATAGGCTACGGTATTAAGTTCTATAACAATAAGTGCGTAAATAAATGTAGTAAGTAACAGTTTAGTGCTTAATGTTACAATAGCTTCATTAGAGAGCATTATTTGTGTCTTTTCTTTTGCAGTATAAAACCGAATTAACCATAGCTGAAGTATGGATGGAAAAATAGTTAATATAGAGATGATTAGATCTAGATAAACAAATTGATAAGTATCATATAGATTATTATGAATAAGTAGTATTTGTAGTAGCCCTGATGTGATGAGTCCGCTAGCATATAGATACACTATAAATATGGATGACATAAAAAAACTAGGTTTAAATTTAATTTTGTGTATATACATAAATTGTATGGCATATGAAAATATATAGATGATAGCCGAAGTTATATTAGTATTCGGAATAAAATGATGTGAGCTAAGTAATATTAAATTTATTATGCTAGTAATAACAACTATTTTCCACAACTTTATAGGAGATCCAATAATATAATAAGTATAGCTAAATATAGTATAATTATATATTATAAGCAACAAAAGGAATATTATAGGAGTCATTTAGAAATCACATCCTTTCACTATAAAATTTATGTTTTGCAAGTTTCATTTCTAGTTCTGTGGCAGCCAATACAGCGTCAAGTCCTTGAACTGCAAGAGATTTTGTTATTAATAATTCTCCTAGACTAGCAGAGATGAGAAAAGATTCTTCTAGGCTATTTTGATGATGGATACCCTCTAGTATTCTATTTGATATAAGTTTTAGTATATAAGCAGATGGATTATCAATCAGGACTAAGAACTCATCTCCCCCAATACGTCCTATTATATCTTGTTTTCTAGTTACAGCCTGAATAGATTGCACAACTTTTTGTATAAGTCTATCTCCGGCGTCATGTCCATAATTATCATTTACGTATTTTAAGCCGTTTATATCTATAAAAATAAGGCCACAGGCTATATCTGATTTAATTATATGTTTAAGAGCTTTAGATATACAATCTAAAGTATACGATTTGGTGTATACTCCTGTTAAGTCATCAATAGTTATACGAGTAAATATTTCGTCTTTTTGAGTAATTAAATTATCATAAACTTCTTTAGCCTGACGATGCTTAGACTGAAAATGCATAATTCCTAGGCTAACGATAGTATATCTTAATACAAGATTATATACTATAATATTAAACAGGATACTAGCTAATATAATTATTTTTTGTATTGCGAAGTATTCTGTATAATATACTAAATATTCATCAATCATTAATTGTATAGGCAGTAGTAAACCTAGCAGTATTATTATAGAAGAATATAAAGGAGTATTAATAATCTTTTTAATATCTGATATAGAAAATGTCTTTAAAATATACCTACTCATTAAAAATAGAGTTATATACATGCAAATAAACACTTCAAACTTAGTCATATTATTAAATAACGAATATTGACTACTTATATGATTTATAGAGCTAATACCCAAAGAAGCTGCGGTAAACAATGTTATTACATTAAAAATAGTCCAAGATACAATGCATAAAGTCTCTCGCAGATTTAGCCCTAGCAATGAAAACTCTACTAAAAATAGCAAAAAGAGTAGGGAATATTGATAGTGGTAATGAAGATTAAGTATATAAAGATAGATATATACACTAACATTTAGTAAGACAAATATTACTATTTTTTTCGTTGAAGTGTGTTTATCGCTAAATTTTCTGCTGATTGTATATAAGAGTCCAAAATTAAAACATCCATTTAGAAAAAATATTAGTAATAGTACTAAAATCCCCATATATAACTCCTCCCCTCTTTGTATTTAATATTAGGAATTTTTAAGTTGGCTTAGATTAATATTTTCTAAGAAGTCGAATACACATTCTTCTGGCATAGGTTTACTAAATAAGTATCCTTGTAAAATATCACAATTATACTCTAATAAATACGGAATTTGGCTAAATTCTTCAACACCTTCGGCAACTACTTTTAAATCAAGGTCATGTCCTAAATTAATAATAGAGCCTACCAGATTTTTTTTAGTATGACCTATGTCATCAATAAAACTTTTCTCAATTTTTAATACATCAATTGGAAATTTTTGCAGATAAGTTAAAGAAGAATAGCCAACCCCAAAATCATCTAAGGCTATCTTTATTCCCATATCTTGTAGAGCACGGATTTTGGTCGTATTTTCTTCTATATTTTTCATTAAAGTAGTTTCAGTCAGTTCAATAAATAGCATAGACGTATCAACTTGGGTACGTTTTATAATTTTTTCTACTTTCTCAACAAAATTATCTTGTGCAATTTGCACTGCAGATATGTTTATAGCAACATGTATATTGGTATAGCCAGCTTGTTTAAGTTTATTAATAAAAAGACACCCTTGTTTTAAAATCCATGTGCCTAGTGGAATTATTAAACCTGTTTCTTCTGCATTAGGAATAAATTTAAATGGAGGAACGATGGTACCATCTGCGCGTATCCATCTGATCAAAGCTTCAAAACCTATAACTTCCTTGGTGATTAAATGAATTTGTGGTTGATAATAGAGTTTAAATTCACTTTGTTTAATTCCTTCTTGTAAATCGCTGGCAATATGCATTTTGTTTAAAATTTCTTCCTTAAAAGAATTATCAAAAAATCTATAATGACGTTTTCCGCTTTCTTTTACTTTATGCATAGCAATATCTGCATTATTTAATAAATCTTCAAAATGTTCTCCATCAGATGGATATAATGTAATCCCAGCACTATAGCTTAACTTGCAATTAACTTCTTTAACTTTAAAAGGCTCACGAAAAATGTTTTTTAACATTTCTATAAAGTCTTTAACTTGAGATTTAGTTTCAATATCTTCTAATAAAATGACAAATTCATCGGCTACTAAGCGTTTTATTGTGATATTTGCAAAATCAATCTGCAATATCCTTTTTACAACTGATTGTAATATTAAATCTCCACTAGATCTACCCAAAGAATCGTTAATAGATTTAAAGTCATCTAAATCTATATAAATTATTGCCATAAAATCACCTTTATGAGATGAAAAATATTTAGAAAGATACTCTTTGGTGGATAGATTAGTAATTGGGTCATATAAGCTAATAAGAGAACTCTCAGTTTTAAGTTTATCTGCGTGTATATCAGTTATAGTAAACAGTATATTCATAATATCACTATTTTCTGCTTGCATATATTTAGAATTGATATATACCCAAATCCATCCCCTAGTTTTGTGATGATACTGTACTTCTATGCCATATTCCAATTTTTTAGTACGCAGAGCTTTTTTGTGGTAATATTTTATCTTATTCAATGAATGTATGTCAATATCATCTGCAGTTAATTTATCTAAATACACTGGGTTGTGTATTAAAGATTGGATAGATTTTGTTGAGTGAGCATATATTAACTGATCAGCCTTAGTGTCATACCTAAATATTAAAAGAGGTATATCCTCAGTGGGAGGTATATCTTGTTCTAATAACAAAATAGTCTGAGTAGCTTGTTCATAAAAATTTTGTTCTATTTGTGCTAAGCTAGATGATATAGGCTTATTAGAAGAATACGCACTGGGAATATGATGATTTTTGAGATTAATTGCAACAATCTCTACTAAACTTTCAAACGCTTGAATAGTAGATATAGTATAAATATATCTACTATTATTAGCTTTAAAAATAAGGTCCATACTTTGTCTTGTTTTTAAAGATAGTATAAGATTAGAAATTTCGGTTGGAGAGTGACCGATAACAATATCTTTTAAAAACTTGGTTGTAAGTATATGACTATCAATGCCTAAGATAGAGATTGCATAATCATTAGCATATATAATTTTTCCTGATAAATCTATTTTAAGTATGATTACTTCCTCTAATTTAACAAAACTAGTAGTTGTCATAATTTTAACCCTCCTATTGCTATAATATAATTATTAATCTAAGTGTATTAATTATAGCATAGAAAAATAAAAAATGAAACCTAATATATGGTAATAGATAAAAAAATATCCCCTAAGATTATAGGGGGATATTTTTTTACTCTTCGATTATACCTAGATGTATTTTAATATAAGTGACAGCATCTCTTATAGTGTCTATTTTACTTATATATTCTTCAGGTATTTCAATTTCAAATTCTTCTTCTAGGGCCATAACTATTTGAAATATATCTAATGAATCGGCGTTTAATTCACTTACAAAAGATGTATCAATTTCCATGTGTGCTTCGGGTATGTTAAGTTGAGTACTAATTATTGTTCTAATTCTTTCAAATACCATAATCTTCCCCTTATATTTTTTATAATAGTATATACAAACCAAGAGTTGATTATGACTTAGTTGAATTTTGTACTTATTTTTTCTATTAAATTATTTTCTATAAATCCTTCAACTTGTATTATTGCTCCAGTTACTTCGGTAGATTTTGAGTTTCCATGTATTTTTACTACTAGTCCACGCAACCCTAGCAGAGGTGCCCCGCCTTTATCGTTATAATAAAATTTATTTTTTATGTTAGTAATTCCATCTTTCATTAATAGCCCAGCTATTTTTGTCTTAAGACTTCTGGTGAATTCAGTTTTTACCATAGAAAATACCCAGTTACCAAAGCCTTCCATAAATTTTAATATTACATTGCCTACAAATGCGTCGCATACTATGATGTCTACGTTACCAGACGGAATTTCTCGTGCTTCTATATTACCATAGAAATTTATTGTATCATCAGCGGATAATAATTTAAATGCTTCCTTACTTAATTGGTTTCCTTTTTCAACTTCAGTTCCTATATTTACTAAGCCAACTTTAGGATTTTGAACATTAAGACATTCTTTCATATAAACAGAAGCAATTTTAGCAAATTGATGTAAGTATTCTGCTGTAGCATCTACATTTGCTCCACCATCGACTAGTAAAGAATATCCTGTTTTGGTAGGTAATAAAGGAGCTATTACAGGTCTTTTAACACCCTTAAGCCTACCAACTATGCTAGTTGCACCAGCGACTAAAGCACCTGAGTTACCAGCGGATATAATACCTTTGGCAAAATCGTTGTGGACTAGTTTTAAGCCAATACTCATGGAAGAATCTTTTTTTGTACGTACTGCATTAAAAGAATCTTCCATCGTGATGATATCTGATGCATGCGTAACTTCTATTCTATCTTTATCAAATGCATACTTAGTTAGCTCTTCATTAATTATATTAGAATCGCCTACCAAAATAAGAGTCGAACTACATTTATCTAATGCCATTATGCAACCTTTTATTATTTCATAAGGTGCGTGGTCTCCTCCCATTATGTCAATTGCTATTTTACTCATAAATACTGTTTCCTTTCTACAAAAAAGACAGCCTAGGCTGCCTTTAGGATTAATCTACTTTAATAATTTCACGTCCTGCATATGAGCCACAAACTTTGCATACTCTATGAGACATCATAAGTTCGCCACATTTTCTGCAAGGGCTTAAATTAAGCGGTGAAAGTTTCCAATTTGCTTTTCGTGAGTTTCTTCGTGCTTTGGATGTTTTTCTTTTTGGTACTGCCATGTTTTCACACCTCCTAAAATCTATATAAACTTGCTACTTATTTATATTCATAAACAAATCAATTCATGGGTAGCACTGTAGTAATTATACATATAGAAATATTTTTTGTCAACGTCCTTTAGGAGTGGAAATTTATTTTACGATTTTTACGCAATCTCTTGCAATCATAACTTCCTCGTTAGTAGGAATTAATAACATTTTTACTTTTGCAGAGTCTGTTGATAAGTCTCTTTCAACGCCACGACACGCATTCTTTTCAGGGTCTATCTCAACGCCTACCCATTTTAGTAATTTGCCTAGCTCAGCTCTCATAACTGCATTATTTTCACCTAAACCACCAGCAAAACAAATTGCGTCAACACCACCCATTACTGCAGCATATGCACCAATATATGATACTAATCTATGCTGAAATACATCCATTGTAAATCTGCATGTGTCATCTCCAGCTGCAACACCGTCTTCAATTTCTCTAAAGTCGCTGCTAATCTCAGATAGTGCCAATACACCTGACTTTTTATTTAGTACGCTGTCTATTTCTTTTGCAGATAAGTTTTCTTTTTCAATTAAAAATGGGATTATTGCAGGGTCAATGTCGCCAGAGCGTGTGCCCATAACCAATCCTTGTAATGGTGTAAAGCCCATTGAAGTTTCTACAGATTTACCACCATCAATTGCACAAATAGATGCACCATTTCCTAAGTGGCATACAATTATTTTAGTATCTTCTATAGGTTTATTTAGCATAACAGCAGCTCTTTCAGCCACGTATTTATGCGAAGTTCCGTGGAAACCATATTTACGAATACCATATTTTTTGTAAAACTCTACAGGTATTGCGTATCTAAATGCTGCACGAGGCATAGTTTGGTGGAATGCAGTGTCAAATACTGCTACCATTGGAGTGTTTGGCATAAGAGCTTTACACGCTTCGATGCCCAGTAAGTTTGCAGGGTTGTGCAGAGGTGCCAAGTCTGAACATTTTTGTATCTCATCAATTACTTCTTGAGTAATAAGTACAGAATCATTAAACTTTTCTCCTCCATGTACTATTCTATGGCCTACTGAGCTTATTTCGTCAATTGAATTGATGCATTTAGTTTCACCAGTAGTCAATAATTCTACCATTTTTTGTAGGGCAATCTTATGGTCTTTAAAATCAGCCTCAATTTTTACAGCGTCATTTTCACCAGTAGTATGCTTAATAAATGAACCATCAATTCCTATTCTTTCACAAATTCCTTTTGCGATTACACTCTCATCTGTCATGTCTAATAATTGATATTTTAATGATGAACTTCCACAATTTACTACTAATACTTTCATTAATTCTCTCCTTTAATATTTTATTGAGCAGCTTACGTTAATTCAGTTGATAGCTACTCCTATTGATCTATCTGAAAGAACTTGCTCTAATACTCCCGCCTCTTAGGCGGTGAGATAAAGAGCAAGTAATCTTTTCAGATTAAGGCAACTAACATTCAGTGGCGGGG
>MDJN01000157.1 GCA_001995005.1 Candidatus Parepulonipiscium sp. PG-Nun2H_MBin03
GCTAAAATGCTTATTCGTGAGTTTTACCAATGGAGGTGATTCGTTAGGGTTAAATCCTCAACTGTAGTTTTAGTAATACAATTTAGGAATTAAGAATACTATCTTGAACTATTATTCCTTCTTGATAAAGTATACTTTTACATATATCAATTCTATTAGACCAAATAATGTTAGAGTCAATATTATCATCAATATCCCAGCCGATGCCACCTAAGTCATCAATAATAGCTATATGAAATTTTGATAACTTATCAAGAATTTTAAACGCTCCCTTATCCAATAAATGTTTGCAGTCATAGTTTTTAGTTATACCATCTGCAAAAGTTATAGTTATAGTATAATCGTCATGGGTGATTATGTGAATTACTTTTGGAGTCATGGCGTTACCCTCTGTATAAAGGAGGAATTGGAAATAATTGCTCACTCTGTAAAGCTAAATAGCATTCTTCTAATAAATCAGTTTGATACTCTGCCATCCAGCCATAAATTAGTTTAAGTTGTCTATTAGGCATTTCACCTACTATTAATTCTATCTCATTAATATCAATAGAACATTCATATTCACCATATTTTGCATGTATGTACGGGGTATTGTGGTCGCTAGTACTAACAAAAATCCGTATCCCTTTAAATCTGCATATCTCTGGCATATATAACCCTACCTTTTAAATGTAGCAATAAGTTATTATACTAAAATTCTTCATAATTTGTATCCATAACATAGCCTATAATATTATTTGTATATTTAATCATCTTTAGTAGTATCTGTTTAGACTTCATAAATTATAACTCCTGTATTTTTAATTTCTTGCTCTACTTTAGAATTATTATCTATATGTGTTATGTCTATTAAATCTACTTCTTTTTGTAGTTCTTTCCGTATATCTTCACTCAATCCTATAAAGTCTAGCCCTTTTAACTTGCCCTGACTGTCAATACATATATCAATATCACTATCTTCTGTAGCTACCCCTTTAGCATATGAACCAAATAGTATAGCCTTTACTACCCCAGATGATTTAAATATTGGCATAGAAATAGCTTTAATTTGACTTAATGTGTATACCATAAATGTCACCTCACTATTTTAAAGCAATTTAACTTCCCTAATATAATCATATTTAAAATATCAAATATAGTCAAGTTCAAATACTATATCTAGTTACTATCTTATTAATTATCTTGGATTTTGGCGTCTTTAAAGATTTTATATGTATCATAAGCCACAATAAAAATAAACAAAACTGTATAAATAATAGTTATGCTATTACTTAAATCTTCTATAAATAAATGTGTTAACCCCATTATAATAGTTAAAACACCTACTTGTATCATAGATTTGCCTCTTCTTTTGCTCACTTTTTCTTGGTCAAATTTTTTATTTAGAAAATGTGTACCTGTAATCATCTTATATTTTAAAATAATAGCTCCAAGTACAATAAAAAAGACTCCAATAAATAAATCAATAATAACTGCTCCCATTAGATTATCCATCCTATTTCCTCCTTATATTATATAAATACATTTTTAAACTATAGATTTAATATATATTATATTCTATCATATGTGCATTATGATTACTAGGGGGGTAATTTTACAAAAATATCCCCTAAATAGCGTACACTTTCTTTACTTAAATTAGTTAATTTCTAATAGTTAAGATTAAATATATAAGTATCTCCTATATTTTCTATTTTTTTACCAATTAGGTGTTCTACTACTTCTATAACCCCACCACTGAATGTTAGTTGCATTAAATCTTATAAGATTACTTGCTCTTTTTCTCGCTGCCTAATGGGCGGGAATATTAGAGCAAGTTATTTCAGATAAACATCTACTTAGATTTTTATTTTAACTATTTACCACCAAGACTTAGACATAGCTCTTTCAATGCATAAATCACATAGCTTAGCTAGTTTTAGTGGTTCTTTAAATATTTCAGGTCTGATATACTGATACTTAGTTGTATAGTATTGAATTAAAGTATTCGCATCTCGTATATTGCTATGTTGTCCTAATATAGCCATTAAACTATGATAAAGGTTAGGATAGCCTAGTGATATAATATTTTTTACAAAGTCAATAGTTTCATTATCTAGTGATGATAAATAAGAATATTCGTTTATATCTTTATGTTTAGTATGCTGTTCTAAAAATATTGATATTGATTTAAAATCACTTTCTAAATCTAGCTTTTGGTTTGCTGTTAAGGTTTTCCATATCTTATTTAATGATTGCCACTCTATAGTTTGTTTATAATATGGTATGTCTAATGTATTATTTAACATGATATTCTCCTAATTTTCATCTGAATGCACTAGCTCTTAGGCTGTGAGTATTGGGCTAGTTCTTTAACTATTTTCTAACTCTTTAAGTGTAACTCCATTAGCTGTTTTCCATGCAGTTAAGCCGTTTACATGACCACCTATAACAAAAGCTGCTGCATATGAAGGGCTTTTGAATATTAAATCTTCTTGTAAAATGCCTTTATCGTCAATTTTTGCTTTGTTCCTAAGCTCTTTAATAGCATTAGGAATACTATCTGAATCTATAGTTTCTATATAGCTGCCTTTTAAAAGTATAAATCCTTCACGTGTCTGTTTACAAGTAGCCTCTACAATACTATCACTTTTACGAATTTTTCGTTTAAGATAAAGAGTTATATCTCTTTCGTTTAAATTTGTATCTTCGCTAGTATTTTTTTGCTTTAATATTGGCTCGAAAATTTTATGGCCTAATGTTCCCATTATTATTTTTGCATAATCTATAAATTCTTCTAGCTCACTTTCTTTTTCTTCCGTGATATTGCCCATCGAAGGCTCGTTGCCATTTTTAATTTGATAACGATTTGTTTGGCTTGCTAATTGGCAAAACTTATTTTCCAAGTAACTTATCTCGGTAGGACCAAATGAATTGTTTAAGGTTGTAAAAACAATAGCTTCAGTCCAATAATCTTTTTCAGAATTTCTCTTATGTTCATTTATCCTATATAATAATCCTTCACCGTTTTTTCTCACTCTTGCTTGACCTATATAAGCTAGATTATCCCCGGTCTCCTCAGATATTCCGAATAAAAAATACACTCCACTTTGTTTTAAATCTTCTCTATCTTTACATCTATCAACTTCAGTTCTTGGTATTTTATATGATATTCCTATCCAATTAGCTATTGTACATTTAATTCTGCCACTTGCAGTACCATCCATTAAAAATAAATTTATATTCTTTCCTCTTAAAGCCATTGTATCCTCCAACTACTCATAGAATAAAACTTCATTCAGTGAGGGGTTTTAACCCCACCACTGAATGTTAGTTGCATTAATCTGAAAAGATTACTTGCTCTTTAACGTGCTACCTAAGAGGCGGGAGCATTA
>MDJN01000158.1 GCA_001995005.1 Candidatus Parepulonipiscium sp. PG-Nun2H_MBin03
ATATAGTTATTACTACTATAGGAAGAGGCGTGGTCACAAAAAAAGATTATATATAATCGCTTTAATTTTAGGGGCTATATTTACAGGATATTTGGTTAGATTATATTATATACAAACTGGGATTAACGGGGGAGAGTTTATTGTATTACATGAAAATAGGGGTGACTTTGTCCAAAACATGATTAACTATTACACATACAAACAAATACCCCAAGTTAAAGGAATTTATATTCCCGCATATAAGACAAGTAACATAGATGAGTTGATTGCATTGGCAAATGAGACAGAAGTTAATAGTTTTGTAATTGATGTTAAGGATGATAATGGCCATCTAACATTTAATAGTACTAATCCAGTATTAAAAGAGGCTGGGTGTATACGAAATAGCCCTTATATCAGAAATATTAGTTCGTTAATGGAGTCACTATATTTAAATAATATATATCCGATTGCAAGAATAGTTGTATTTAAAGATAAAATTGCAAGCGGTAATCATCCGGAGCGAATGGTATTGAATCATGATGGAGAGATATATACTAACTCTCAGGGTGAAAGTTGGTTAAATCCTTATATGAAAGACAATTGGGATTATATTTTAGAAGTTTGTAAAGAAGCGATTAACGTAGGATTTAAGGAAATTCAGTTTGATTATATAAGATTTCATGAGTCAATGAGTACGGAGCGGGTAGATTTACCTACTGATTTGACTAAAACTGAAATTATAACGCAGTTTGTTGATTTTATGATGGAGCAGTTGAAACCTTATGGAGTAGTAGTATCAGCTGATGTATTTGGAACAATTATTACTAGTAATATAGATGCGAGTATAGTAGGCCAAGATTATCAGGAATTAATCAAACGACTAGATGTAATCTGTCCAATGATATACCCCTCACACTATAACACAGGAGCATTTGGTCAAGCTTATCCAGATTTGGCACCGTACGAAATTATTTTGGGAGCGCTGCAGGCCTCAAATGAAACTATGAGGCAAATACCTATTGAAGAAAGAAAAGCAATTGTTAGACCGTGGCTACAAGATTTTACAGCGACTTGGGTTGAGCCACACCAAACTTACACTGCTGTGCAGATTAGACAGCAAATTAATGCAGTATATGATGCGATATTAAGTGAATGGCTTTTATGGAATGGTGCTGCTAATTATACTAAAGATGGCCTTGAAAAAAAACCGGAGTAGAAGGAGGAAAAGGATGGTAGATAGAGACAAAGTTATTCTTATGACAAAGCTTGCTTTGATAGATAAAAATCATGGGCGCCAAGATGGGGCAATACTTTCTCACTATAAGAGTGATTATGTATTTATAAATAACTTTAAAACTAGAGTACTAGTATTTTTTGTAGCATTAGCAATTTGGGGGTGCAATTTATTATGGCAGATTGAGCAAGGACTAAATTTGCCCACCAACCAAGAAGAAATTATAGCAGACTTTATTATTCCAGCTGCAATATTTGTTGGAACTTGGTTGATTGTTTATACGATTATTTCTACGTATATCTATAGGCTTCGATATAATCAAGCTCTTGCTAGAAATAAAGATTACGAGGATTTAGCTCTGGAACTAAAAGAGTTACATCAACAGAAGAAAGGGGATATCAATGAAGAAAGAAATTCTACTGATGAGACAATCGTTTTTAAAATTTTATAAAATGTATGAAAATCCAATTGTAATGATAAGTAAATTTATATTAATGGTGTGCATATTAAACTCTATTAATGATGTATTTGGCATATCCACAACGATTAATAATATTTGGGTTACATTAACTCTTTCAATTATAGCTATATTTATTCAGCCTAGTGCAATTTTAACTATCTCAATGTTTGTGGTCGTTTATCATGTAAGCAGTCTTAGCCTAATTTTAGGAGCAACTATTGCGGCAGTTTGTATTGCTACTTATGTCCTGTACATAAGACTATTTCCAAAAGAATCTCTAATAATAATATTTGCAGTATTGTTATTACCTGTAGATGCAGTTTATGTGGTACCTTTAGTCAGTGCACTGTTTTGTGGAGTGAGTGGTATAGCTGCAATTGCTATTGGATGCTTGTTTTCATCTTTGTTTGCTCAGCTACCTTTATTAATGGGATTTACTAATCTTGCTGAAATTTCTGCTGAAACTGTTGAATTTGTGTTAGTTACATTATTAAGAAATACAATTTTTAATACACAAATGCTTACAGTAATTACTATCCTATCAGTGGTATTTTTGATGGTGTATATTATTAGATTACAGGGAATAGATTATGCAAATTATATTGCGGTATGTGTGGGCGGCGTAGTTAGTTCACTAGGATTTTTAATTGCTGAATTATTGCTGCGTACTCAGGTCAATATAATTTTAATGATATTTATGACAATACTTAGTGTATTTCTAGCTAATTTTATATCGTTTTTATCAATTGTCCTAGATTATAGCAGAGCCGAAACAGTTCAGTTTGAAGATGAAGCCAATTACTACTATGTTAAAGTAGTACCTAAGATTGAACTGCATGAACAAACTCAAACAACACAAGTATTTGGTAACATCAACAATCATTTTTAGCCATGTCTATAAAAAAAAGAGCTTAGTTTGAGCTCTTTTTTTATTATATTAGAAGTAAATTCGTGGTATAATATTGTAAAAACAATACAGAAAGGGCAATGTAATGGAAATTTTACAATCTACCTTAGAACAAATTCCATTCTTTTCAATACCATCCCTACAAATTCAAGATGTGCTAGATATTTCTCTAGTTTCGTATGGCATTTATAAGCTAATAATGTGGATAAAAGATACGAGGACATGGGCGGTTTTTAAAGGGGTAGTATTTATCGTGGCATTAGCACTGATGTCATATTTTTTTGGAATGCACACATTATCATTTATAATTACAAATACTTTAACAGTGGGAACTATAGCAATGATAATATTGTTTCAACCAGAATTACGTCGTGCCTTAGAACAAATAGGGCAGGGAAAACTTTGGGGGAGTGTTACTACCAATGAAAAGGAGAGCGAGGCAGCTCTTGATGAGGCTTCAATTAATAGTATTGCTAGAGCTGCAACCCAAATGGCTAAGACTAAGACAGGTGCACTTATAGTGATTGAGTCAACAACATTGTTGAGTGAATATGAACGTACAGGAATTATAATTGATGCAGTTATAAGTAGTCAATTATTAATAAATATATTTGAGAAAAATACGCCTCTTCATGATGGGGCGGTAATTATTTGCAAAAATAGAATTACGGCGGCAACTTGTTTTTTGCCTCTAAGCGATAATATGTCCCTGAGCAAAGATTTGGGGACAAGACATAGAGCGGCAATTGGGGTGACTGAGGAAACTGATGCTGTAGTCGTTGTTGTTTCAGAGGAAACTGGAGCAATATCATATGTTAGAAATGGTAAGATAAAAAGAGATTTGGATGCGGAGATGTTAACTACATTATTAGGCCGTAAAAAGAAAAGTAAATCATCTCAGAAAAAAATGAAATTGTGGAAAGGAAGAGGGCAAAATGGATAAGCTTTTAGCACATAACATACATTGGAAAATCATTTCGTTTCTTATAGCCAGTTTGTTATGGCTATTTGTTATAAATACTCAAAATCCTATGCAACCTTTGGATATCAAGGATATTCCACTTGAGATTATTGGTTTGGCACAAATAGAGGAAAAAGGATTTTCTATATTAAATATAGAGGACTTGCTAAATTTGGATATTGATGCTAAAGTGCAGGGACAACGGTTAGACCTAGATTACTTAGTTGCTAATCGGAGTTCTTTAATTAATGCGTCTATAAATTTGACTCCTTATGCTACTGATTTAAATCCAAATACGGGAACTTCAGAGCGTTCGGTGCCAATTACGTTAGAATTTGCTGTTGATGGAATTGTTATTGAAGACTATAGTCCCAAATCTATGTATGTGACGTTTGAAACTGAAGATAATCGAATATATCCTATAGATTATCAAATTCAGGGTAAGGAAGATAGTCAGTATATGACACTTGACCCTGTAATTAAAGTGACTGAGGTTGAAATTTCGGGACCTGAGAGTGCTATGGAACGTATTAGCTGGGTAATTGTGGATATAAATGTGGATGAGTTTTCGGAGGATACATTGAATTATACTTTGCCTGTTATTGCATTGGATGAACATGGGTTTGAAATTGATGGGCTGACTAAAACTCCTGAAAATGTGGAGGTGATTTTGCCTATTGGTAAAAAGAAGGTGGTTCCACTTGAAGCTCAGTTTACGGGTTCGTTGCCATCTGGATATATTCATACCAATACTATTGTAACTCCCAGTGAGATTACAATAGTAGGCAAAGAAGAGATTATAGATAACATACATTCTATCCCATTAAATGCTATATCACTAAATACTTTAGTTACAAATACTACAAAGCAAGTTGACTTTATAATGCCAGATGGAGTGGAATATCTGGATAGAATAGAAAGTAACGCTGTTGTAACTATAGAGATAAAGCAGATAAATACTTATGATTTTGTGATTGATACTGCGGACTTGAATTTTAATATAATAGGATTAGGAAGCAATTTAAAATATAGCATTACCCAGCCTACCATAATAGTGCAGTTAGGAGGGGTGGCTGAGACATTACTATTATTTGACACCGAGCATATGTTAGTAGATTTAAATTTAACTGGATTGGAGGTAGGTA
>MDJN01000159.1 GCA_001995005.1 Candidatus Parepulonipiscium sp. PG-Nun2H_MBin03
GTTGGTTCGTTTGCCGCAGGCGAAGCAGCAAGCTTAGGATACGTAACACCAGCACAAATATTTGCAGGTGGAGTAGCAGGGTTTTTAGAAAAATTAGGATTTTCATATAGTGTAATATTTACACTTATAAATTTAGCAGTATCAGCATTTGCACTTACAAGCCTGGATTCTGTGGCAAGGGTTGCAAGATTATCTTTTCAAGAGTTTTTTCAAGATGATGCAAAAAGTGACAGTGTTATTAGAAAACTTTGTACAGATAAATACTTTGCGACTATAGTAACTCTTGCAGTTGCATATGCATTGGCAAAAGTAGGATACAGCTCAATTTGGCCGCTATTTGGAGCATCAAACCAATTATTATCTGTTATAGCATTGCTAGCGTGTGCAGTATACTTAAAAAATGCTAATAAGAAAACGTTTATGCTTATAATACCAAGTTTCGTAATGATGCTTGTTACATTTACGGCTCTTACACAAAATATATTATCTCTTATAAATATGTTTAGTGCAGGCCAAGGAATAGGCTTAGGAAATATATTACAATTAGTATTTGGTATACTTATATTAGGCTTAGGTATCAGTGTAACTTTTGAAGGATTGAAAAAGTTTTACGGCAAGGGTAGTATAGTTGTAGCAAATGCAACAGAAGAGCAATAATTTCTTATGGGTGGGGCAAATGTCCTGCCCATTTTAATGTCTGGAAAAAATTTGTAATGCCTAATAATCCAAAACTTATTGTCAACTCCTTACTTTTTTGTTATATTTAACAAGGCATAAGAATAAGAATACGTAGGAGGTATTTGATATGATTTATAACAACATCTATGAGTTGATTGGAAGAACGCCTGTAGTAAAATTAGAAGAGAATGAAGTTACAGTGTATGCGAAATTAGAATTTTTTAATCCAGCAGGCTCCGTAAAAGATAGGATTGCAAAGTCTATGATAGAAGCATTATCAATTGAAGAGGGTACGACGATTGTAGAGGCGACAAGCGGAAATACGGGAATTGCAATAGCCATGACATGTGCTGCAAAAAAAATCAAGTGCGTAATTGTTATGCCAGAGACTATGAGCATTGAACGCCGAAAGATAATAAAAGCATATGGTGCAGAGATTATATTAACAGAAGGTGCAAAGGGTATGAGAGGTGCATTGGAGCGGGCCAAAGAATTGGTAGAAAGCAAAGGATATACTATGCTATCACAATTTATAAATGCTGCTAATGTAGAGGCACATAAAAATACAACTGCAACTGAAATTATAGAAGATTTTGATACGTTAGATTATTTTGTAGCTGGAATAGGCACTGGTGGTACTATTACAGGCAATGGTGAAGTATTAAAAAAACATTATGCAGATATTAAGATAATAGGTATAGAGCCTGATACATCAGCTGTACTAACAACGGGAACACCAGGGGCACATAAAATTCAGGGGATAGGTGCAGGTTTTAAACCAGAGATATTAAATCTAGACGTAGTTGATGAAATAAAAACAATTGCATATGATGATGCAGTAAGTTTTGCTAGAAAACTTGCAACCCAATACGGCATATTAGCTGGCTTTTCAGGTGGTGCAAACTATAAAATAGCTTATGACATAGCTAAAAAAGCAGGCAAAAATAAAAAAGTATTATTTGTAGTACCAGATAACGGAGAGAGGTATCTATCGACTCCTCTATACGAAGTATAGTAAATTACACTTTTAGGCTGAGGTAAAAAGATGCAAAAAATCATAAGTGAGTTAAAAGAGTTAATAAAAGTTTATAAGCAAAAAGACCCCGCTGCGTCTAGTACAGCTTTAATCTTATTAACATACCCAGGCATACATGCAGTGGCAATTTATAAAATATCGAATAAGCTTTGGAGAAAGAAAATGCATTTTCTTGCCAGAGTTTTATCACAAATAGCAAGAGCCATGACTGGCATAGAGATACATCCAGGGGCAACTATAGGAAAAAGATTATTTATTGACCACGGGATAGGCATAGTTATTGGTGAAACTAGCGTTATAGGTAATGATGTAATAATGTTTCATCAAGTAACCCTAGGAGGCACGGGAAAGCACCTAGGTAAAAGACATCCTACAATAAAAAATAATGTAATGTTATCTGCGGGTTCAAAAATCATAGGTTCTGTTGTGGTTGGAGAAAACAGTAGGGTTGGAGCAAATGCAGTTATTTTAGGAGATGTGCCAGAAAATGCAACGGTAGTAGGGTGTCCTGCAAGAATTGTAAAGCTAAATGGCGAAAAGGTGGATATACCAATAAAATCCAAGACAAATATTGGAAAGAAAAATATGTTAAAATAATATATGCAAGTATAAAAATAGGGAGCATTTAGCCCTATTTTTATGTGAAAACATAGAGTTCATAAGCAATACATAGATTGTCCAAAAAATAACTTTACTAAAGATAACGGTACCGAGAAAGTAAATTGTGGTAAATATGTTGGTAAAAATAGGAAAAAATTAGTATTATTTAACTATAATAATGACTAAAGAAAAAATTAAACTTGCACTTTAGAAAAAAGTATTGTATAATTACTAGAAAATACCTAATTTTATGAACAGGAGGAGAAACAATGGCAAGATATATAGTAAAAAGGTTGCTTGCAATGATTGTAACGTTATTTATAATTAGTACCCTTACGTTCTCTTT
Source organism: Candidatus Parepulonipiscium sp. PG-Nun2H_MBin03 (assembly GCA_001995005.1). Classification (GTDB taxonomy): domain Bacteria; phylum Bacillota; class Clostridia; order Lachnospirales; family Cellulosilyticaceae; genus Epulonipiscioides. The sequence goes on from MDJN01000159.1 coordinate 2,661, forward strand.
GATGCATGCCATACCAGGAGGGCCTTTTACGTCAGAAAAAGAAGTGCCGCCAGAGATTGAAGCGGCGTTAATGGCAAAATACGGGCTTGATTTGCCACTGTGGCAACAATATCTAAATTACTTAAGCAATGTATTACAAGGAGACCTTGGAGTATCCATGAAAAAAATTGGAGTAAGCGTTAATGATATGATAATACAAGGGCTACCAGTTTCTGTAAAAGTAGGTGGTATAGCAGTATTAGTAATATTATTACTCGGCATTCCAATAGGGATTATATCGGCGTTAAAGCAAAATTCTTTAATAGATTATATAGTAATGTTCATAGCGACTATAGGTATAGCGGTGCCTAGTTTTGTTGTAGGTACATTTATAATGTATGTGTTTGGAGAGTTATGGCGTGTAATTCCCGCCGGTGGACTGGATACGTGGAAAGGATATATAGGTCCAGTTATAGCGTTAGCAGGATTTTCCCTTGCATATGTAACAAGGCTTATGCGTTCTAGTATGCTTGAAGTGTTGCGCCAAGACTATATAAGGACTGCAAAAGCAAACGGCCTTAGTCAATTTAAGGTAATAGGCAAGCATGCCTTGAAAAATGCTCTAATTCCTGTTGTAACTTATGTAGGGCCTATGGTTGCAAGTATTTTAACAGGTTCATTTGTAGTAGAGAAAATATTCGCACTTCCTGGAATGGGTCGACACTTTACAGAAAGTGTAACTAATCGAGATTATACAGTAATTATGAGCATTACACTATTTTATGCAGCTATATATATAATAATGGTTCTAATTGTAGACATAGCATATGCATTTATTGATCCTAGAATAAAATTAGATGACTAAGGAGAGGAAGAGGCAAATGGAATGGGAAAAAATAGATAAGGTAGACCTAGCTGCCGCCGAAACTACCCGAAAAAGCTTGACATATTGGCAAGACGTATGGAGACGACTTAGACAAAATGTACTTGCAATGTGTGGTCTATTGGTTATTATTATAATTGCATTATTTGCTATATTTGGTCCGTATTTTACAGGGTATAGTTATTCTGATCAAACAATAGAATGGGCAAATATACCTCCAAGATTTGAAATAACTCATATAGGCAATGGAGACTATATCTATGTGCATAAAGAATATAAATTACTAGGTGTAACAGAAAACGGAGAGTTAACTAGAGAATTAGTTGAGATTAAAAGAGATATGATGAAGCAACTAAATACTTATGAGATGGACGGTAAAGAAGTGGTGCTTGATTATTCTATAGCAAAAGCTAATAATACAGCAACAGTTATGCAAGAAAAATATAACCTATTAGTCGACGGCGTAGAGATTAATAAATATGACACAAAAATGGTGAATAACAAAACATATATCCTAGGCACAGATGGGCTAGGCAGAGACTTATGGACTAGAGTATTATATGGGGCGCGTATATCTCTTATGGTGGGCCTTATAGCATCTTTAGTTAACCTTTTTATAGGAGTATTATATGGCGGGATTGCAGGGTAT
>MDJN01000160.1 GCA_001995005.1 Candidatus Parepulonipiscium sp. PG-Nun2H_MBin03
CCACATCAGACTGCAATGCCTCTATTAATTCGCTAAGTGTGTCTACTTTTGCCATAACAGTTCCGTTAAAATTGCTTAACGCCGTTGTGGTTTGTGCATCCATATTTGTTACAACAATATTCCCTGTGCCTATAACAGAATTATTACTATTTGACGCTTCTAAAATATTTCCAACCTTTAATGTTTTATCGCTATTTACGTTTAGCGTTCCGCCTATAGTAATAGTATCTATGGCATAATTCATATCCACTGTTAATTTTTCGTCTGCTCCTATCGTTATGCTATTTTCTATGTTGCTTAACTCTGATGTCTTTAAATCTATACTTTGCGTATCTATATTAGCGTATACGCTGGGTGTTATTGCTGTTGTTGCTACTAATATCGCCATAATTCTTTTTTGTAGTTTCATAATTTTTTCACTGCTTATATCAATAAGCAGTTACCTCCTTTTCCATATCGTTGTTATTTTCTATGTATCGGCAAAATATGCCTAATACGGCTAAAGATTTATAGATATATTTTACCTTTATTTGACCTAAAATACAATATATTTTTTAATTAAAAATACCGACCTCCTATTAGTTAAATTTTTAGGCCTAATTTTTAGGGAGGTCGGTGCAATATTCTAATCTACGGGACTTTTTTAATACCTATGATTTTTTCACAAAGTACAGAGAAACTATCGCTAAATTTTTTATTATCTAACGAGGTGCGTTTTTTAGGACCTTTTATCTTAATTTTTGATTTTCTAGCTACCTTATGTAGATACCTTCTATATAACAATTGGTCAATATTATTTTCTTGATATATAAACCCATCTTGATTTATAGCGTAACCACCCTTAGCTAAGACCATCGCCGCCAGCCCATAATCTTGCGTAATTACAATGTCTTTTTTCTTCATATTATTTGCAATAACAAAATCCACTGCATCAAGCCCTTTTTGCACTACTATCGTTTCTATACCATCTATTTCTATCATATGCGAAGTATCACAATAGATTATGACTTCAATCTCAAATGCATCTGCTACTTTAATAGCTTCTTTTATAACCGGACATGCATCTGCATCAATTAGTATCTTCATATCATCCTCCTTTAACTAGAGTATAGCACAAAATCATATTGATATCTACTTATATATAAGTAGATATATAGTTTTTATCCACTTTAACTATACATCGTAGAAAATCTGAATATCCTTTAACCTTTGTATTAATCTCTTTAACCAAATCTTCATCTGACATGACAAAGTCATCAGGCACTGCTAAATCAAATATAAGATTTGTATAAGGTGCTTCTTTAATAATTCTAAAATCATGCACTTCAAGCTTCGTATCTATTTTATATACTATTTCTTCTAACATTTCTTTCATTTCCATTATGCACTTATTATCTGTTATAACAGGGTCAAGGTGTATCAGCATATTAATTCCTAACTTTTGTGACAACTCTCTTTCTATAGTGTCTATTAACTCATGACTTAACATAATGTCTACTTTGGCATCCAGCTCAACGTGTAAAGAACAAAACACTTGAGCATGACCATATGTGTGCACTATTAAATCATGAAAACCTATTACTCCGTCATATGACATTACGTTACTCTTTATGTTTTGTATTAATTCTGGATTAGGTGCCTCACCCAATAAAGGACTTACAGTTTCTTTGATAAGTTTAAATCCTGAGTATATTATAAAAATTGCAATAACACAGCCTATATAAGCATCCAGGTTAAAGTTTATATAATACGATAATATAATTGAACATAATACACCTAGCGTTACATAAACATCATTTAAACTGTCTACTGCTGTTGCTATTAAAGTATGTGAGTTGATTTTTTTACCTATATTCATATTAAATTTATACAACCAAAGCTTTACTAATATAGAACAAATTAATATAATTATAACGTAAATATTTACTATTAATTCAGTAGGTTCAATTATTGATTTTATAGAATTTATTAATAGTTGTATACCTATTACTACTATTAAAATCGAGATGATAAATCCAGATATATACTCTCCCCTAGCATAGCCAAATGGATGCTCATTATCCGCTGGTTTATCGGCTATCTTAAATCCTATAATTGCTACTATAGCTGATGCTCCATCTGATAAATTATTTATTGAATCCGCTATAATAGATATACTTAAGCTAAAAAATCCTATTCCTAGTTTAAACAGAAATAAAAATAAATTTAGTATTATCCCTACTACTCCTGCTAATAATCCATATTCCATGCGAGTTAGATTTTTATTTGTTTTCATGCTACTCCCCTTTAAATATTTGTTAATGTCACTACGTAATACTAAATTTGTAGACAAATAATTATTTTTATTATTTCTTTTAAGTAAATAAGGGTTTTGGGTCGCAGACCCCAATCGGAGCGTTGCCCCGAACCCCCCAAATATCAACTTTAGCAAATAACTTTTTAATAATGTCTAAATTGTCTCCAAATTGAATGCCACTGCACAACACTTCAAATTTTATTATTTTAATATCATATGCCAAATTAACGGACAAAGTACCAAAATTTTTAACATTAGTGATTTTTAATCTTGCAAACTTAAATGTATAAAATCATTCTAGTAGGCAATACTCTACAAAAGAGGTGAAATCATGTTAAAAATAATTAGAATTTTATTATTTACTGTTGCTTTATATTTATACTTTTTATTTATCATTAAAGACCCAAACACATACAGTGCAGTGTCCAAAATACTGTTAGTTACTATATTGCTTATAACTATGGAACTTATAAGAAGTCGTTCAAACAAGGCATTTAAACAATCATCTAAGCTAGAAGTAATAGATTATATGAACCAACAAAAATTTGTAGGATATGTTGCCGAAATGCATAAACGTCTAGGGTATTCAATTAATCTTCCTACAGATGCAGAAGCTCCTTTATGCGATATTGTTCTGTACAAAGGCAGACTTAAATATTACGCTAAATGTTATCATAGTATAGAAGAGCTTGAAAATATCGAGTTAGAAAACCTTACCAAATTATACTCAAATATTAAAAAGGCCAAGGTAGTATTTTTTACCAACGCTAATTGTACTGACCAACTTAGACATCGTTTTGCTATATATGATATCGAAATTAAAGACCGTACTTTTTTCATAAGTTCTATTGATACAATTCAAGCTTTAGAAGATAAAACAATCCTTCATTTAAACATGGCTAAGTAATATCTTTTTACTAAAAGCTCAAGAATAATTAGGTGTTTATAGATGGAGTGTTGGGGGCACCTCCCCCACAAGGGACTCCGTCCCTTGACCCTATCGAGGTCAGATTTTGCAAATTTTAATCTAACATACCACAAGTTACATTGACCTACTAAGTAATAAAAATCATCTTGAATGTTGTATCGAATTCAGTTAAAATATATATACGTCTAAATTCTTAAGGAGGAGCTATGCTTTATAATGGTAATAAAATTACTTTATCAAATAAGTTACCCTTATTAGATTTTTTATCTAATAATAAGTATGATATATCAAAAATCGCTATTGAATTAAATAATCAAATCGTACCTAAAGCACAATATACTAATATAGTCTTAAATGATAGTGATAAAATAGAGATTGTAAGCTTTGTAGGTGGCGGCTGATGCTTATTCATTTTAATGGAAAACCAATTGATACGTCTACTCATACGCTACATGAGTTTTGCAAACAACACAATATATTAGATAGAGTTATTATATTAAACGGATATCAAACCTCAGCAGATTATCCACTAAACCAAAATGATAATATTGTGGCAATAAAAAAGGGTGAATATCCTAGCGAAGCAGAACTTGAAAGCATGTTGAGTGCTAGGCATTCTCCACATATTTACGCTAAATTAAAATCTGCTAAAGTTGCTATTGCAGGTATTGGTGGGCTAGGTTCTAATATCGCTATTATGCTTACTAGAATTGGAGTTGGGCAAATTTTTGTTGTAGACTTTGATACAGTAGATGCCAGTAATATAAATAGACAAAATTACTACATCTCACATATTGGTATGTTTAAAACAACAGCCCTTATTGAACAACTCTCACAAATTAACCCCTTCGTTAAACTAGAATATAAAACTCTTAAAATTACCCCTGATAACGTAGTCGATTTATTTAAAGATTACGACATTGTATGCGAAGCCTTTGATAATCCATCTAATAAAGCTATGTTAATTGAAAATCTGCTAGCATATACTAACGTAAAAATAGTAGCAGGCTCTGG
>MDJN01000161.1 GCA_001995005.1 Candidatus Parepulonipiscium sp. PG-Nun2H_MBin03
TTCAAACTTGGGAGCGATATTAAAAGAAAATAATCAGGCTACGCAAGACACTGTTGAAGAAATTATTGGAGTCTCTGGGCATATAACTGAACTTAAATCCTCGTCGGACAACCTTCATACTCTAGCACTTAGCCTACTACCAGAAGTTAATAAGGTTAAGCAGGAATCTGTAGTGTTATGTGACCTGACTCAATCATTAAACAAATTTTCACAAGAGTTGGATCAACTAGATTCGGAAGTTGCTGATGAGATGTCTGCAATGATTTATAGCTTAAATGAGTTAAATTCTTCGACGCAAAAAGAAGAGTTTATTAAAATTATTGAAAAAGCTATTAATTCGCATACACTTTGGGTCAATAAGTTAGTTGAAATGGATAAAACTCAGCAAGTTACTCCAATTCATATTGATGCAAGAAAGTGTGAATTTGGTCATTTTTATAATGCGATTGTGATTACTGACCCAGTAATTAGTGGTAAATGGAAAGAAATTGATCCTATTCATAATCGTTTACATAAGGAAGGAGAAGTTGTCATAAATGCGATTGAAAACAATGATATTACAAAAAGTCATGATGCTTGCAAACGAGCAGTAGACTTGTCCAAAGATATTATTAGAATTTTAAATGAGATTATCAAATTATTGTGAGTTATTCCTATATTATATACTTAAGCTAAGATAGAATTAATCTATATTAGCTTTTTTTTATTATAGACTAGATTAATTGCAAAATTTTGGTATAATATGACTTAGCAACAAAAGTGAGATTTTCAATAATGAGGTGAACTAATGTATACAAATGTAGTACCGAAAATAACAACATCATATTTAACAGCAACACTTTTAGATAATAATATAGTAGAAATTGTGCTTCCAAAATATTTTTATGGCGGCCAAGCTGAATGGGTAGCATTAAGGTGCGAAGGTGATCTAACTTATTTAAAGAAGCTTGGAGGCAGGGACCATGCAGATTATGTAATTTATAAATATTCGTGTGAAAATAGTATTGATTACACAAAAGATAATGTAATACTAATAAATAACGGGACGCTGGTTCCACTAAACGTTGAATGGGTAACAAAATTTAGTAACTTTGATGAGTTATATTACTATGACGGAAATGATTTGGGTAGCACATATACCCCAGAAAACACAATGTTTAAAGTATGGGCACCTATTGCTACAAAAGTTAAGGTAGAAATAGAACTAAATGGCCAATTTGAAACATATGAATTAACTAGGCAAGATAGAGGAGTGTGGACTACTACTGTTTACAAAAACTTGGATGGATGCTCATATGTGTATTTGCTTAGAGTAAATAATGACTGGACTCAAGCTACCGACCCTTATGCTTATAGTGGTACAGCAAATAGTGAGCGTAGCAGCGTTATAGATTTGGCAAAAATTCAAATAGAGAGACCTAATTTAGAACAGGTTGATGCAATTATTTGTGAAATGCATGTTCGAGATTTTAGTATGTCTGAAACATCTGGTATTGTGAATAAAGGTAAATTTCTCGGTGTTATTGAAGAAGGAACAACTACGCCAGCAGGAAATAGTAGTGGGTTTGACTACGTAAAGCAGTTGGGTATAACACATGTGCAAATACAGCCGTTTTTCGATTTTGCTTCCGTAGAAGAGCTTCACCAAAGTGCTTATTATAACTGGGGTTATGACCCTATGCAATACAATATTCCTGAGGGCAGTTATAGTACCAATCCCAATGAACCTTACAGTCGAGTTGTGGAGCTGCAACAAATGATTTCTAAGTTTCATCAAAATGGAATTCGTGTAATAATGGATGTAGTGTATAATCATGTGTTTGATATGGGAGCTATGGCATTTCAAAAAATTGTGCCAAATTATTATTTTAGGTTTGATGCAGATCAAAATCAATCTAACGGTTCTTATTGCGGCAACGACATTGAGACAACTGCTCTGATGTGCAGAAAATACATTATTGATTCTTGTCTAAGATGGATAAATATTTATGGGGTAGATGGATTTAGATTTGATTTGATGGGAATTATTGATATTGATACTATGAATGAACTTAGGGCAAAATGTGATGCCATTGATAGTAATATTCTAATATACGGAGAAGGTTGGAATATGCCATCCACCCTAAGTGAAGAAAAGCGTGCTTCAATGTATAATCAGTTAAAGTTTCCTAGCATTGGTCATTTTAATGATCGCTTTAGGGATAATATTAAGCAAATAATTGCTGAAAATACTGTCCGAGATGCATGGATGATGGATACGTTTAAGCAGGTTTTGACGGGTACATTAAAAGATATTGGTAATGCAATAGCACTGTTTAGTAATATTGAGCAGTGTATAAACTATGTAGAGTGTCATGATAATTCTACTTTGCAAGATTATATGCAGTATGAAAACGGATTGAGCAACTTAAATGATAGACAACGCCGTGCTACATTTGCAATGGTGCTGGTGATGCTTTCGCAAGGAACACCGTTTTTCCAACTTGGGCAAGAGTTTTTCAGGACTAAGCAAGGTGTGGAAAATTCTTATAAATCGCATGATTATATAAATCAAATAGATTGGTCGTTGCGTGATAAATATTACGATAATATTGAAATGTTTAAGAAAATAATTCAGATTCGAAAAGATTATCCTCATTTTAAGCTTCAAACTGATGAGATAGAAGAATGTGTGGAAATTAAGTATTTGACTCAAGAGTTGTATTTGTATAGCATTACTAAGGATGGTGTTACGATTGACATCTATATAAATATGGGCGATACAGTTTATGACTCGTATGTATCTGATAGCAGTGATGTACTGTTAGATACTTTTGAGAATATTTATAGGGAAATTAATAAGTGGCAAATTAAAGTTGTAAAAAGATAGGAGAGGGAGTAATGAGACAAACAGCGTTAGTAACAGGGGCGACAAGCGGTATTGGTAAGGAGTATGCTATTCAGTTGGCAAAAGAGGGGTACAATTTAATTATAACTGGTAGACGAAATGATGAGATTACGAAAGTTGCAAAAGAGATAATTCATAATTATAAAGTAAAAGTTGAAGTTTGTATAGTTGATTTTTGTGACGATGTATGTAGACATAAATTTATGGAGCATATCGCTAC
>MDJN01000162.1 GCA_001995005.1 Candidatus Parepulonipiscium sp. PG-Nun2H_MBin03
CTTAGGCGGTGAGATAAAGAGCAAGTAATCTTTTCAGATTAAGGCAACTAACATTCAGTGGCGGGGTTAGAACCCCCACTGAATGAAGTTTTCTTCTATGATACTTTCATTTGCAATCTTAATTTATCTGCAATTAGTGCTACAAATTCTGAATTGGTAGGCTTTCCTTTGCCATTATTTACGGTGTATCCAAATAATTTATCAATTGTATCCATTTTGCCACGACTCCACGCCACTTCAATAGCATGGCGAATTGCCCTTTCAACACGGCTAGGCGTAGTGTTATATCGTTTGGCAATAGAAGGATATAATTGTTTTGTGATAGAATTTAAAATGTCCATATCATTTATAGCCATAATTATTGCATCTCTTAGATATTGGTACCCCTTAATATGAGCAGGTATTCCAATTTCATGGATTACATTTGTAACTTCAGTTTCTAGCGTATGTTTTGATACAACTTCTTCAGATTCTTTATTAATAAAGTTTAGGCTGCTAGGAATATTAAAAGCACCTTGTATATTCATAAGTTGCTTAATTCTAAGGCTTAATGCATCCATATCAAATGGTTTAATGATATAATACTCAGCTCCTAAAGCAAGGGCACGTCCTGTAATCTTATCTTGTCCCACAGCGGAAAGCATAATAATTACCGGTTTCTTATTAAGCTTAGTTTCCTTAAATTTTTCTAATACACTGATACCATCAAGATTTGGCATTATAACATCTAGTATTAGAATATCCGGCTCCAATTGTATTACTGCCTCATAAGCTTCGTTTCCGTCATTTGCAACACCCACAACTTCCATACCAGGCTGTTTGTTTAAAAACTCTTTCAAAATTTCTACCATATCTCTGCTATCATCTGCAATTACAATTTTAATCTTTTCATTCATTTTAACTTCCCCCTAACAATATTTTGCATTATTTTACTTAAATATATTTTTATTATACTTAATTATTCATGATAATGCAATGGATTTTTTGGTATTTTTTAGGAAAATCGGTATTTTTTCGTTTAAATTGTCTTTTAACTTTAGTTTGATAGCCTTTTTGTACTTTTCTTACTCATTTTGTAACATATGCTCTATGAAAATTCCATATCCTGTAGTCGGGTCGTTTACAAATACATGGCTTATAGCACCTATTAATTTATCGTCTTGAATAATTGGGCTACCGCTCATGCCTTGAACAATTCCTTGTGTTAGATTTAATAATTCTTCGTCTATAATTTTTATTATCATTCCTTTTGAAGGTTCAGACATATGCTTGGCGATTTTTTGAACTTTAACATCATATTGGCTAACACCATCGCCAGTTAAATCTGCTAAAATATATGCTATGCCTTCTTTAACCTCGCTTTGCGTGGCAATTTCTACTAGCTTCTTATCTGCAATGTCTTCCGTTTGCATGGTTCCAAAAATGCCACTAGATGTATTATTTCTTATTTCACCTAATTCTGCCGACTCGCTAGTATTTATAATTCCGCTAATTTCGCCAGGCTCACCAGCCTCTCCTTTTTTAATCCCATCAACTTGAGCTTCCATTATTTTGCCATATGATATAGGAATTATATTATCAAAATCGGAGTCCGTAATCCCGTGGCCTAGTGCACCGAAATTACCTGTTTTTGGGTCAACATAGGTTAGAGTACCCAAACCTTGTACGGTATCTTTTATCCAGACTCCTATCTTATAGCTTTGTTGCTCGTCTGAATACCTAGGGGTTACATCTACTTCTAGTTGTTTTTTTCCTCGTATTATTTGCAAGGTTATTGGTGAGTCTTGATTTTGTTCAACAAATAATTGGAAATCTTCTTTAGTGTTTATGGTCTTATCATTTACGGAGATGATCCTGTCACCTTTTTTAAGCTTGCCTTTACAAGGATTTATGTTTTCTCCATAAGAACTAAATTCACCCGAACCCACTACGCATATGCCATCTGAATGAACCTCTATACCGACTACTTCACCTCCAGGAATTACGGATTGCTTAGGTATTGCAAAGACAGAAACAGTTTTAATAGGTATGCCACCTAGTAAACTTATTTCAAGATCTGCATTACCCTCGGAGTTAACAGTAACCATAAGAGGGTCATTTAGATTGATGCTTTGTTGACCGTTTAATACATTATTATTGTCTAATATTAAATCCTGATCTTGTGCTCTAATTCTTGCCTTTATAGGAATTTCAAAGTCTAGGGAATATTCACGCCCTGCGACCATATTAATTTCATTAGGCAAATAATAGTTTGTGATTATTACTGGACTTAACACTGTAAAAATAGTTATAATAGTAAGCATACAAAACAAGACTTTTTTTAGTTGTTGATTTTCCATTTTTTCACACCCTATCTTTTTAGTATTATTAGTTATAAAATTGCCTTTTTAACCAACATTTATTCAGGTTTTAATATTATTCATAAGGTATTATTTGCATAAAATAAGGTATTATTTGCATAAAAAAGAAATACAAGGAAAGTTACTGGCAACTGTCCTTGTATTTTATAGATAGATTTTTGATTTCTTCAGCACTCTTTAGCGTAGCTTCTGTAACAACTCCGCCCATTAATCTGCACAATTCATGATGGATTTGTGTGGATGTTAATTTGGTTAAAGATGTATGAGTTTTACCATGAATTACATTTTTCTCAATAAGGTAATTTTCATCTCCCATTGCTACAATTTGAGGAAGATGCGTTATACAGATAACTTGTCTTGAGCGAGATATTGTAGATAATTTTTCAGCAACTTTTGTAGCTGTAACCCCACTGATGCCTGTATCAATTTCATCAAATATAACAGTTTCTATTTTATCACCCAGTACCAAAACCGTTTTTATGGCAAGCATAATACGAGATATTTCTCCGCCGGAGGCTATCTGAGAGAGGGGGTGAAAATCATCTCCAACGTTAGTTTTGATTAAAAATTCAATATTATGATGGCCATTTTTTGTAAAATTATTTATAGATTGTATATTTACTTTAAATAAGGCATGTGGCATCTGTAAGTCTTTTAGATGTATATTAATTTGCTGTTCTAATTTTTGAGCCAAAGTAATTCTAATTTGATATAATTCAGTAGCTAAGTTATTTAAATCGACTTCTAAGTTGGAGACTTCTTTTTGTAAACTTTCTTTATCTATATCACTTTGACTGATTTCGTATAAATCTTTTTCGCACTGCATTTTATATTGTAAAATTTCTTCTATATTATTACCATATTTTTGTTTAAGCGAATATATCACATCAAGTCGTGTTTGCACTGCCAATAATGCACGAGGGGAGTATTCTATGTTATCTGCATAATTTTGAATATTATATGTTACTTCTTGTAAATTAGATTCAATTTCGATTAGAGTATTATAAAAAGTTTGAAGTTCCGGATTAATATCGCTTATATCTTGCAAACTTTTTGCAGAACTGCCTACGCAAGACAGTGCCCCAAAATCATCTGTGCCATTTAATAAACTATAAGTTTTTTGTAATGCAGTCATAATCTTATCCGCCTGAGACAGGGTAGATAATTGAGCAGTTAATTCATCTTCTTCGTTAAGCTTTAAGTTTGCCATAGTTATTTCGTTAATTTGAAAACTAAGCATATCTTTAAGCTGCAGTTTCTTTCGGTTATCCCCGTCAGTTTCTGAAAGTTTATTTTTTAATTTTTGCCATCTAAAGTATGTCTTATCGTAATGATTTTTTAAGCTAATAAATTTAGCATCACCAAAACTATCTAACATATCTATATGATTTGATACAACTAGTAAAGATTGTGGCTCATGCTGGCCGTGTACATCAATTAAAATAGAGGCAACCTTTGTGATGGTGCTTCGATTAGAGATAACACCATTGATTTTATATACAGTTTTACCAGATATATAAAGAGTTCTTTCTATTATAATTTCATTTTGTGAGTATGGTATACCAACATCTTCTAAAAAAGACAGAGCTACTTTGTGTAAGTCTTCAAATTTGAGTTTAACATAAGCTGAATTTTCGCCTTTTCGGATTATTTGTTTTTTTATTCGATTTCCAATGGCAAACTGTATAGAGTCAATAAGCATAGATTTGCCGGCTCCAGTTTCGCCACTAAATATATTTAGTCTATTATCTAAAGTTAGGCATACTTCGTCTATAAGTGCTATATTTCTGACATATAATTGAGTTAACATAAATTTATTCCTTAACAAGTTAAAATAAAAAAATAAAAAGTCATATGCAAAAATATATATGACTTGCAGTTTGTTGACAAATAGTTATTTATTAGAGTTATCATTATAATCGGGGTGGAGGGGTGAAACCCCTCCAAGGGACTTTGT
>MDJN01000163.1 GCA_001995005.1 Candidatus Parepulonipiscium sp. PG-Nun2H_MBin03
CTCAAGACTAAAGCAATATACACTCAGCATCACCTTGAATGGGTGATGCTTTTTTTTGAAAATTTAATTAAAAAAAAGGAGGTTCATAGATGAATGATGATTTAAGAAGTAGAGTTCTAATGTCAGCCATATATTTAATACTAGGGATATTATCGTTTTACTCATATTTATTTATATTATTTATACCAGTATTGATAATCCCATTTATTAAATATCACACAACAAATTCATTAAATATCCAACATATATTACTAGATTCACTCACAATATTATTAATGGCAATATTAAATCCAACTACTAGCGATGCAATAATATATGCAACCCTTGTTATATTACCAGCGTATATTTTGGTGCGATGCTACAAAGAAAAGGAAGTGAAATTGCCTCAAATAATTATGTACTTAACCGTTACTACTTGGGTTGGTTTAGTAATTCAAATGGGGGCCATAGACCACTACATTTATGAATACTACACCCTAATAGATGAGGCCACCATACAAATGCAAATAGCCATGAGTGGTTTTTCGGCTACTGAATTAGTCTACTTTAATGAAATCTTAACATTACAAAATTACATTTTAAAGCTAATCTACCCCACTTTTATATTTGTAGTTGCGAATTTATTATCTTTTATAACTATTTTATTAACCTATAAGATTAATGATAAAACTACAAGTCTGAGTCAGCTGTTAGAGTATAGATTAAATAGATTTACATTATGTCTAATAGCCTTAGGTTGGATATGGTTTAATCACTCTATGGACTACTCCCTAAGTGTAATAGGAATTAATTTATTAGTAATTATGTTCTTCTTATATAGCCTCACAGGTTTTTTTGGAATAGTTTCATTAGTAGTGATGAATGGTAGAAGTTTATTTATGACATTCATAGCAATTATATTTTTCGCCTCATTTATGCCATGGTTTTTCCTAATTTATGGCCTAATAGATACTGTATTTAATGTACGTAAGGTTAAAGTGGTTATTTAGTGTGAGTCCTTGCAGAAATTAAATTTAAGTGTTAGACTAGAAAAAACAAATAAGAAGGTGATTTTATGAAAATTATATTGACACAAGATGTAAAAAAAGTTGGTAAAAAAGGTGAGATTTTAGAAGTAAAAGATGGATATGCAAAAAACGCACTACTACCAAAAGGTCTGGCTATTGAAGCAACCGCAGCAAACCTAAATCAGCTAAAGATTGACCAAAAGCAGGAAGATAAAAGAAAACAAGAAGAACTGGAACTTGCTCAAAGTATTAAGGATAAAATACATGACAAGAAAGTAAAGATTGCGATTAAGACTGGTGAAGGCGGCAAAGTGTTTGGCTCAGTGACAAGTAAAGAAATTGCGGACAGTATAAATGATGCATATAAGGTTAAAATTGACAAGAAAAAGGTAAATCTTAATAACCCTATAAAAGCTATTGGTGCAATTACTATATCGGTAAAATTACATCCAAAAGTAACTGCTGATGTGATTGTGGAAACGGTAAGCGCATAAGTAAGAAGGAGGAAAATCTATGGTACCACCTCATAGTATTGAAGCAGAACAATCTGTGCTAGGGTCAATTCTAATGGATTCTGAATCAATAATTATAGCAAGTGAGATAATCAGGGCAACTGATTTTTATAGGCCCAATCATCAAGAGATATACAGTGCTATAATTGATTTGCAGGCTGCTAATCAACCTATTGATCTAGTTACGCTGCAAAACAGATTGAAAGAACGAGGGGCATTGGAACAAGTTGGAGGGGTGGGATATTTGGCTGAATTGGCAACATTTGTACCAACCTCAGCACATATAAAGTCCTATGCTCAAATTGTTGAAGATAGTGCCAATCTTCGAAAACTCATAAAAGCGGCCCAAGAAATTAGTGCTAAAAGCTATGAAGGTTCCGAAAAAGTAGCAGATATAATGGGATTTGCAGAAACAGAAATCTTTAATATATTGCAGAACAGGTACACCGAAGATTTTTCTCCCCTAAATGAAATTATTGTAACATCTGTAAATAAGATAGATGCCTCCAAAAACAATAAAGGAGGAATAACAGGAGTACCAACTGGATTTACTGACCTAGACTATAAAACAGCAGGTTTACAACCATCCGATTTAATTTTGGTAGCAGCAAGACCATCAATGGGAAAAACGGCATTCGCTCTAAATATTATACAATCAGCTGCAGTTAAGCATAAAAAGAAAGTAGCTGTATTTAGCTTGGAAATGGCAAAGGATCAACTTGTGACAAGGATGTTATGTGCGGAAGCAATGGTAGATGCCCAAAAAGTACGTACAGGCACTTTGGATCAGAATGATTGTGATGATATAGCAAGAGCAATGCCAAGGTTGGCTGCAGCAGATGTATTTATTGACGATACTGCAGGAATATCGGTAATGGAAATGCGAGCAAAATGTCGGCGATTAAAGATGGATAAAGGTTTAGATTTAATAATGATTGATTATTTGCAATTAATGAGTGGTAGCTCAAAATCAGAATCTCGTCAGCAAGAGATTTCTGAAATTTCTAGGTCACTAAAAGCGTTAGCTAGAGAAATGGATGCCCCCGTTATAGCTTTGTCGCAATTATCTCGTGCCTGCGAAGCAAGAGCGGACCACCGTCCTATGCTCTCAGACCTTAGAGAGTCTGGTGCTATTGAGCAGGATGCAGATGTGGTAATGTTTTTATACAGAGATGAGTATTATAATCCAGAGACTGACAAGAAAAACATTGGTGAAGTTATTATTGCAAAACAACGTAATGGTCCCACGGGAACAGTTGAATTAACTTGGTTAGGCAAATATACAAAATTTGCTGATTCTACCACCTAACTTCCTTAATAAGTAAGAAAACTACAAAATAGTACACTATAAGCTATTGTAATAACCGCCAAATATGATATAATGGGAATAGATTGATACTAAAGATAGGAGTGAGTTGTGTGGAAAATCAACTTTTTACAATAAAGGATGCAGCAGCATTTTTGGATACTGAGCCATATGTGCTTAGATATTATGAAAAAGAACTAAATCTTAAAATATTAAGAAATTCTAAGGGACACAGGGTTTACTCAAGCGATAATTTGGATATGTTAAATAAAATTACTCAATTAAGAGACCAAGGAATGGAACTAAAAGCTTTAAAAAACCAAATTAAAGATGTTGGGTGCGATACATTAAAGTCTTTAGAAGCCTCTGTTGTTCCTATTTCCACTAATAGTATTGTGCTAAAGTCTGAGAGATTAGAAAAATTCAACAGCGACCATGATGGTTCAGAAGATATAAAAAAAGATGCTTTTCTACGTTTAATAAAAGAAACTATAGAGAGTTCAATTCGTGCCAGTCAAGAAAGTATAAAAGAAAAATACAAAGATGAAGTAATGGCACTATCATATGAAGCTACTATAGAAGTTAGACAGGAAATGGTTGAATATGTAGATGAGAAGGTCAATGATTTACAACAACAAGTTATGGCTACACGTGTAGATGAAGAACATTATAGGAAATTAGATGAAACTATTAGAGAGATGCAGAGGCTCAAGCGTGAAGTTGCTGAATTAAATGAGAAATCGCCTAAAAATAGAAAATCCATGTGGGATTCATTTTTTCCAAAAAAATCAGCTAAGCCTGATGAAGAAAACTCCTTATCTCTATAAACTAGACTATCTACATAGTCTGATTTGATTATTTAACTATTCAATCGAAATCAATAGGGCAATGGATTTTTCGTCCCTTGACCCTATTATTAGTGTCTATACCATAGTTATCTCACCAAAGTTGCAGTCATAATTTATAATGAGCTGATGCTCATCAGAAAGGGTAGCAACCGGATTGTTGTAACGATGAGATATCTCACCAAATGCTACATTTCCCTGAACTGTTACAGGAACGTCTTCTGGAAGAATTATTTTTACGTTGCCAAAGTGCAATTGAGCATAGACTCTAGTTGTCCTCTTAATTACCACATTACGTAGGTCCAAAGTTAAGTCTCCAAAAGTAGCAGACACACCAAAATCCTCTAGGATACCCACTGGCTTAAGATTTTGACTACCAAAAACTACCCGATGAGTTCTCACCTTATATGGTTTGCTAACAAAGAAGCCCTCTCTAATGCTCCTAGCAACTTTCCCCAATACTAGCAAACCCACTTCCTTAGAATAGTCATTGATTGCCATATTTAACTCATCATTATCCTTAATAATTTCGATTTTATTTTCACTTTTACTCATAAACACACTCTCCTATCGTATTGAAATAGCAGTTAGATTTGATTTGTTAATAAAGTTTATCGCATATTTACTATTGTCCAAGCTTGAAACAGCTGGATTTATATCTATGCTATTCATTGAACCTGACTCAACAAGCTTAACTATTGCGGTACTCGGAATCCTTATATCAACGGCACCACATTCCCCAGAACAATCAATTTGTATATCCCCAACAAGTATTGCATTACGCAAATCAAGTGATATACTACCTAAATTTACATGTATAGACATATCGGTCAATTCACCAGAAATTTTTCTATGAATTGCATTCCCATTAACAGTAAACTTGGTAATCCCATCCATATCAAATGGTGGTTTTTGATTTGCTCCAGGACTAGCAACCTTGAAGTTACTACTAATTGCTTCCATTATACCACTTATACCATTAAAAAAATTATTAGGCTCCCTTGAAAAATTTTGCTCCGCACCTGTTAAGATGTAATCCGTACTAACTCCATATAAATTAGCTATTCTAATGATATTATCCAAATCAGGATATCCCTGGTCACCTTCCCATTTTGAAACAGCCTGCCTTGATACGTTTAATAAGTCTGCTAATTTTTCTTGAGAATATCCTTTTTGTTTGCGTAAATCTTTTAATCGTGTTGCTATATTCATAAAGTCACCTCCTAAATATAGTATAGTGTAAATTAGATATTGAGTCCACCTATATTTATTAACATCCCTGTCAACTGTTAGTTGCATAAATTATCAAGACGCTACATTAAAAGTATTTTTTCCCTGGTCCTTAGAGGCATACAACATTGTATCAGCCATTTCGTATAATTTATTAAAAGTATTTAACTCCTGCGTAACCATACATATACCAACACTCGCACTAATTGTAACATCATTCCTGCCATCAGAATACGTACTTATAACAGAATTACACAATTGAGTGGCCTTGCTATGCACATCAATATCAGATTTTATAAACACAATAAATTCATCCCCACCAAGACGACCAATAATATCAGTGGAGCGAAATATAGTAGTAAGCTTTTGTGCAATATCTTTTAAAACTTTATCACCAGTAGTATGACCCAAAGTATCATTAATAGCCTTAAAATTATCTATATCAATAAGAAATAATACACCATTATGGTTTAAATTTATATAACTATTAATTAACTCCTCTGTTGACTTGCGATTAAAAATACCAGTTAAGTCATCAACACTAGCATTATACATTAAATTTTTCTGCTGCTGAATATTAGATGTTACTATAATTGCCTTAATGCTATCCAAATCCTGATCCACCCTAATGTGGTCATTATACCACTCATAATCATCCGTATCAGTTCTCAGCCTATACTCATAGCTCCACGAATGAATATTATTATTCAAACAATGTTTAAGATGGTCCAAATTTATTTGATTAAGATACTCCAATCTATCATCACCATGCAGTTTTTCAATAATAGTCTGCGTTACTTTTTCATATGTAGTACCAACTAGCCCATCCTGCTTCTGCCCCTTCAAAAAATAGTTTAAGATTTTACCAGAAATACAATCAATCTCCATCATCACCTCGGCTTTTTCACTTAATAAGGAACGATACATATTCTCAATGACCTGACAATTAGATTGAATTTTGCTATCCTCCAGAATATCAAATCCAACCAACATAAATAGAGCTGTTAAAAATATTATTACATTGGTAGAAACGATAAGAAGTGTAATAATAATTAAGCTGATACTTTCTTCATCAGGCCTAAACAGTAGCGTGGCAGTAAATACATTTACAATCAAAGAACATTCGACCATAAAAAATATTATTCTTTTTTGAGGATTATAATAAACTAAACCAGCAAAATACTTATCACACTTTATCTTAAGAAGGAAAGCAACAAAAATTGTAGTAATGATGGCCGTCCATATACGGATAATTAAAACTAGTCTAGGGTCGGTAAAAGCTACGTCCAACCCGCACCTATATATAGTTGCTACGATTGCAGAGACTAAAAGTAAACACAAAGTGCCATATAAGGGAGTCATTAATGCCATAATCATTTTTAGACGGTTATTTCCTTTAAATGCAAAA